>JAKLHH010001140.1 GCA_022710245.1 Myxococcota bacterium | reverse complement strand
AGCTTCTCGGTGAGCGCCGTCTGCACCCAGACGTCGGCGCGCTGGGTCTCGCCCGGGCCGACCACGACGCCGCGCGTGATCCCCATCGCGTAGGCGTCGAAGGTGCCGGTCGCCTGCGTGTAGAGGCCGGCCAGCGCGTAGACCGCCATGCTCCCGGTGCGGCCGGCGAGGGCGTAGGGCCAGGCGGTCGCGCCAGGCTTGCCCGCGCTGGGCGTGGCGTAGTCGATCGTCGCGCTCCCCGAGGGCGCCTGCGGCCCCCACTCGATCGAGGGGTAGGTGGTGAAGACGTATGTCCTCTTGATCTGCCCGGCCTTCGGCTCGGGGACGAGCTTCCAGACCGCGCTCCCGGCGCCCGTCGCGCCGCCGAAGAGGACGTAGCCCTCGACGCCGCCCGCCTGCGTGCCCGGCGGCAGCGGCCCCGGCTGCGGCTTGGGGATCGGCATCAGGAAGATCGTCACGTCGCGCGCGTCGAAGGAGACCAGCGTCGAGGCCTCGTAGCCCGCCTTGGCGGCGGTCACCGTCACCGGGCCGTGCAGATCCTTGTCGCTGAAGACGACGAGGCCCTTCACGTCCGTCGTCGCCGTGCCCTGGAAGCTCCGCTCCTGCTGCGCGACGACGGTGGCGCCCGAGACCGGCACCCGGCTCAGCCAGTCGAGCACCGCCACGGTGAGCGTCCCCTTGATCGGTCCGCCGCCCATCCCGCCGGACTTCTGGTTGGCGCTCGCGTAGTAGGTGAACGCCCCGGCCACGGTGTGCGTGGCGGCGCCCTCGCTGAAGGAGAGATCCGCCGGGCCGTCGGCGCCGGGCGGGGTCTTGGCGCGAAGCAGCGTCGAGGAGATGACCTCCAGCTCGCTGCAAGGCTGGCCCCCGAGGCTGAGTGTCATCCCCTCCGCGAAGGCGGTGCCGCGGCCCTCGAGGGTGAAGAGGGTGTGCCCGGCGGTGGGGCCCGAGTCCGGATCGAGGTGGATGGGGTCGTAGCGAAAGCCGCCGCTGAGGCTGATGACGTCCTTGGGCCCGTTCGAGACCTCGACGTCCGCGGGGCCCACCTCGCCGGGCGGCGTCACGACCTGGATCGCCACCGGCGAGAGCGCCTTGGTCGCGCCCACCTGGATCGCCTTGCCGCCGATCCGCACCGTGCTCTGCTTGGTGAAGCCGGTTCCCGAGACCGTCACCTCGGTGCCGCCCACGAAGCTGCCGTGGTCAGGCTTGACGCCGGTCACCGTCAGTCGCTCGGTCACCGAGCCCTCGAAGCCCGTGCCGGCGTCGCCGAAGCCGGGCTCGCCATCGACGGCCCCCACCGGGATGAAGCTCTTGATCAGATCGAGGCAGCCGCCGGCGAGGAGCGCGAGGAGCGGGAGCGCGAGGAGCGGGAGCGCGTGTAGTCGCCGGTGCATCACTCTCTCAGGGTGCTCAGTCGAGCCCCATCAAGTGTAGCTTGTTCTTCGCGCTGCGGCCGAGCTTGGTGCGCGGAGCCTTCTCGGCCAGGTGCCCGAGGAGCTCGGCGCCGAGCTCCTTCTCGTCGTCGTCCTTGCTCTCGGTGAAGTTGAAGCCGAGGTAGAAGAGGTCGTCCGGGGTGAGGCACTTCTCCTTGCGCAGCTTGCTCCCCACCGGCTCGCCCTTGGAGAGGAGCGCGACCAGCAGGCGCAGCACCGGGTCGGTGGTGCGGCTGGCCCGGGCCAGCTCCTTCTTCGAGGGCAGCGCGCAGAGGCCGGAGACGAGCGCCGCGTAGCGAGACTCGTCGTCGAGGAGCCCGGCCGAGTCGAGCTTGCTGAAGAGCGCGAAGGCCTGGTCGAAGCGCTTCGCCTTGCGGTGCGCGTGGGCCCGCTCGCCGAGGAGCTTCGCGTAGCCGTCGGGGTCGATGGCGGAGAGGAGCTCGAGGAGCGGCTCGGCGGCCGGCGTCCCCTCCTCCAGCGCGGCGGCCGTCAGCTCGCCGACCTCCTGCCGGATGGCGGGCTTCTGCGCGTCCGGGTGGCGGCGGAGCAGGCGGCAGAGGAGCCGCACGCGCTCGGGGTCGCCGAGCGACGAGGCGAGCTCACCCGCCAGCGCCTGCCCGGCGCCCTCCATCCGCCCGAGCCCGGCGGCCGCCGTCTCCCGCGCTGTCGGGTCGCTCCCGCCGAGCGCGGCGAGCAGGCTCTTCAGCACCTTGTTGCTGCCCGAGTTGCCCCCCGCGCGGCCGAGCGCCTCGAGCGCGAACTTGCGCGTCTCCGCGTGCCGTCCCTCGGCGAGCTTGGAGAGCTGGGCGGTCATCCCGGCGGGGAGCTGGATCGTGCGCAGCGTGTCGACGGCGGCGCGGGCCAGCGTCGGGTCCGGGTCGTCCGCGATGCGCAGCAGCTCCTCCGCGGCCTCGTCGACCGAGGAGGACGCGGCGAGCGGGCGGCGGAGCGCGGCGAGGGCGGCGACGCGCACCGGGACCGGGTGCTTGTCGCTGGTGAAGCCGAGGATGGTCTTCACCGACTTGGGCACGCGCAGGTAGCCGAGGAGCCGCAGCGCGCGGCTGGTCCCCGCTGGCTCGGCGAGCCAGGCCTTGTTCTTCAGCAGCGCGGCGACCCGGGCGCGGAGCTCCTCGGGCTCCTCGCCGGTCAGGTGCTCCACCTCGCCGCGGAGCGCGTTGAGCGTGTACTCGCCGAGCTCGGCGTCGGGCAGGAGCGCGAGCAGCCGCTCGATGGTCTCGCCGTCGTGGCTGCGGACCAGGATGGAGATGATCGCGCGCTGGCGCGTGACCGGCGCGCCGGCGAGCTCCTTGGCCAGCGAGGCGGTGGCCTTGGCCCCCTGCCCCGCCAGCAGCGCGGAGGCCTGCGTCCGCAGCTCCTCGTCCGCGTGGTCGAGGAGCGGGGTCACCAGCGCTGCGATCTTCGGCGTCCGCGCGCTGGCGAGCGCCTCGAGCGCATAGAGCTGGAGCATGCGGTTGTCCTCGGAGAGGCAGCGCCCGAGCCCATCCACCACCTCCGGCTCCTTCAGGCGCAGCTCGCCGATCACCATGGCCGCGGCGCAGCGCCGGTCCATCCGCTCGTCCCCCAGCATCCCGATCAGCTTCTTGACGATGGCGTCCATGTGCCTCCCTGCCGCGGGGGAGTGTAGCGGTCAGGGGCGCGGGGCGTCAACGCGACCCCCGCCTCCCGCAGCCTTGATCCGAGGTCGTGAGACCACGGCGGCGCTGGGTCGCGCGGGGCGGCCC
>JAKLHH010000114.1 GCA_022710245.1 Myxococcota bacterium | reverse complement strand
ACGAGAAGGGCACCGAGGCCGCGGCGGCGACCGCCGCCGTGATGCGGTTGACCGCCATGCCGGTGGCCCAGGAGCCCGCCGTCTTCCGCGCCGACCGCCCGTTCCTCTTCGTTCTCCGCGACCGGGCCTCCGGCGCCATCCTCTTCCTCGGCCGCGTCGCCGAGCCGAAGTGACCTGAAGGCCCTTCGCTCCGCGCCCCTCCCCCTGCGACCAGCGCTCCCCGAGCGGCTCAGCGCTGCTTGCCCCGCACGATCCCCAGCCCCCGCAGCTTGCGGTGCAGCGCCACGCGGTGGACCCCGAGCCGCGCCGCCGCCGCGCTGACGTTCCCCTCCGCCTCGGCGAGCGCCGCCTCGATCAGCCGGCGCTCGTGCTCGCGCAGCGCCTCGGCCAGGCCCTGCGGCCGGACGCGCGGCTCGCGCGCGGCCGCCCGGGACGTGGGGATGCTGAGGTGCTCGAGGTCGATCCGCGAGTCGCAGAGGAGGATCGCCCGCTGCAGCTCGTTCTCCAGCTGCCGCACGTTGCCCGGCCAGCGGTAGTCGAGGAGCGCCGCCAGCGCGCGCGGCGCCACGGTGACGCGCTTCTTCGCCGCGGCGAGGATGTGCTCGACGAGGAGCGGGATGTCCTCGCCGCGCTCGCGGAGCGGCGGCACCGCGAGCTCGATCACGTTCAGGCGATAGAAGAGGTCCTCGCGGAAGCGGCCGTCGGCGACCAGATCGGCGAGGCGCTGGTGGCTCGCCGAGAGGACGCGGCAGCGGCTCTGGCGCTCCTGCTCCTCGCCGACGCGGCGGAAGGTGGCCTCCTGCAGGATGCGGAGGAGCTTCACCTGCATCTCGGCCGGCATGTCGCCGACCTCGTCGAGGAGCAAGGTGCCGGCGCCAGCCACCTCGAAGAGCCCCGGCCGATCGCGCAGCGCGCCGGTGAAGGCGCCGCGCGCGTGGCCGAAGAGCTCGCTCTCCAGCAGGCTCGGCGGCACCGCGCCGCAGTTCAGGGTGACGAAGGGGTGATCGCGGCGCGGCCCGGTGTAGTGGATGGCGCGGGCGACCAGCTCCTTCCCGGTGCCGCTCTCGCCGTGGATGAAGACCGGGACGTCGCCCTCGGCGACGCGGTCGAGCTTGAGGAAGAGCTCGCGGATCGGCTTGGAGCGGCCGACGATGCGCGCCGCGCTGTAGCGGCGGATCAGCTCCTCCTCCTGCGCGCGGAGGCGCACCGCGATCTCGGAGAGCTCCTGCGACTGCCGCGCCACCTGCGACTCCAGCTCCCGCGCCAGCGCCTCGGCCTCGGCCTTGGCCGCCGCCAGCGCCTCACGCTGCTCGGCCGCCTCGCCGAGGAGCCGCGCGTTCTCCAGCGCGATCCCGGCCTGCTCCGCGAACGCCTGCATCAGCCGCGCGTGCCCCGGCCGGAAGGCGTCGGCGTGGAACCGGTTGTCGACGTAGAGCGCGCCGCGCACCTCGCCGCGCACGCGGAGCGGCACGCAGAGCACCGCGCGCAGGCGCAGGCCGTGCACGCTCAGCCGCGCGCGGAAGCGCTCGTCCTCCAGCGCGTCGGCGGCGATCACCGGGGAATCCTCCTCGATGGCCTGCTGAGCGATCGACTTGCTGAACTTGTCCATGCCGCGGCGGACGGCCTCGCCGTCGATGTTCCGCGAGGCGGCGACGGCCAGCCGCTCGCTGCCCTGCCGCAGCAGCACGAAGCCGCGCTCGGCGCCGGTCAGCTCCACCGCCCCGTCGAGGATCCGCTCGAGCAGCCGATCGGCGGGGAGCGGCTGGTTCAGGTCCTTGTTGATCTCGAGGACGCGCGCCAGCTCGGCGGCCGAGGGCTCGTCGGCGGTGATCGCGCGCGGCACCTGGCTGGCGCAGGCGCGGGCGCCCCGCACCTCGGCCCGGCGGTCGAACGCCTCGCGGCTCGCCGGCGGCACCCGGCGGCGGAGCTCGTCGAGGAGCTTCAGGCAGCGACCGGCGTGGAGCGAGGCCTCCTCGGGCGAGCCCAGCGCCGCCGCGCAGGCGGCCAGCAGCGCGTGCAGCTCGAAGGCGCGGTCGGCGCCCCCGCCCTGCCCGGCCAGCGCCAGCGCGAGCTGGAGGTGACGAGCGGCGGCCGCGTGATCGGGCGGCGCGGCGGCGAGCGCGGCCTGGCCGGCGAGGAGGTGCGCGCGCCAGCGGTCCGGCCCGTCCCAGGGCATCCGGGCACAGAGCGCGGCAGCCAGGCGACCAGCGGCCGCCGCCGCCCCGGGCACCGGGCTCCTCACCAGCAGCTCTCCCTCGAGGAGGTCGGCCGCGTCGCGCCCCGCCGTGTCCGCCTCCCCGAAGCAGCCCCGCGCGCGGACGACCGCCTCCTGCGCGCCGGACGGGTCGCCCCGCGCGAGGAGGAGCTCGGCGCGGTAGAGGTGGACGTGGCCGAGCTGCGCGGTCGCGCCCGCCGCGCCGGCGATCGCCTCGGCCTCCCGCAGCAAGCGGTCCGCCTGCTCGTGCTCCCCGCAGAGGAGGAGGAGGTTGGCCTCGTTGGCGACGGCCCAGCCGGCGGTCGCGCCGAGCCGACCACGCCGGGCGAGGGCGCCGGCAGCCCGGTAGTGCTCGAGCGCGTCGCCGAGCTCGAGCCGGCGGTGCGCGATGGTCCCCAGGTTCAGCGTGCAGCCGGCCGCGAGGCGCAGATCGCCGAGGACACGCCCGAGCGAGCTCGCCTCGCCCAGCGCCCGCGCGGCCTCTCCGAGCTCGCCCCTGCGCTCGAGCGCGATGCCGAGCGAGCTCAGCGCCCTGGCGCGGGTCTCGCGATCGCCGGCGCCGGCGGCGAGCCTCTCCGCCTCGCGCAGCAGCTCAAGCCCCGCGCCCACCTCGCCGCGATAGGTGAGCGCCAGCCCGGCGAGGTTGCAGAGCTGCGCGCGCAGCCTGACCTCCAGCTCCTGCTCCAGCGCGCCGCGCGCCGCGAGCACCGCGGCCGCGTGGTCGCCGACGAGGAAGTGGGCGCGCGCGCCGAGGAGCGCCCGGCGCGGGTCGTCACGGTCCGCTGGGCTCTCCGGCTGCTCGCGCGCCAGGGCCGCCGGACGTCCCGCGTCGTCGTCGTCACGGTCCGGCGGGCTCTCCGGCTGCCTGCGCGCCAGGGCCTCCAGCGCCGCCGCCGGACGCCCCGCGTCGACGAGGAGCTCCGCCTCGAGGAGGGTCCCCTCGGCTGGCTGCTCTGCCGTGACCGCCGCCGCCAGGGCCAGCGCGCGCTCCAGCTCACCCCGCGCCCGCGCCCGCCGGGCGAGCGCGCCGAGCAGCGGGAGCCGCAACGGCTCCCCCGCGCCAAGGTCCCCCGCGGCGCGCTCCAGGTCACGCTCGTCGGGGTCCGGCGCGGCGAGGAGCGCGGCGACCGCGCCCGGCACCTCGCCGGCCTCGAGGAGGTGGTGGCCGAGCACGGCCGGGATCGGCGGACGGACCGCCTCGGCCAGCCGCGCCAGGCGGCCATGGAGGCGACGGCGCTCGGCCTCCAGCTCCGGCAGCGCCGCGCGCCTGACGTGCACGTCGGCCGGCGTGCAGCCGCGCTCGTCGACGAGCACCAGCCCGCGCGCCACCAGCGCCGGGAGCACGCCCGCCGCCCCCTCGGCCACCTCCGCGAGCTCACGCTCCCCGAGCGGCCGCGGCGAGCAGGCCAGCACCGCCAGCGCGGCGCGCTCGCCGGGCGTGAGGCCGGCGAGGCGGCGGGCCGCGAGCTCCAGCCGCGGCGGCGGCGGCACCAGGCGATCGGGGAGGCCAGCCTCCAGCTGCGCGCGTACGAGCGGGGCGAGCAGCCGTGGGTCCCCGC
This sequence comes from Myxococcota bacterium, assembly GCA_022710245.1. Next base: position 7,953 of record JAKLHH010000114.1, on the reverse strand, counting down.
CGCTCTGGACGTGCGCCTCCGCCGCCCAGGGGACGTCGTCTTGCTCCGTCATGCCGTGCACCAGGGCGAGCGAGGCGGCCGGCCCGAGCGGCGGCAGCGGGAGCTCCGCGAAGCCCTCCGTGCCGGCGGGGAGCTCGCCCGACCAGAGCATCAGGAGCGAGCCGACCGCGCCGCGTGCGACGAGCGATCCCAGCTGGACGACCAGCGCTGTCGCGAGCGGATGGCCCGCCGCGCCGTCCAGGTCGAGGAGCACCGGCGTCATGGAGCCGCGCTCGAGGAGCAGCGGCGTCGTGGAGCCGCGCTCGAGGAGCAGCGGCGTCGTGGAGCCGCGCTCGAGGAGCGCGTCGACGAGGCGGGTGGCCAGACGCTCCGGCGCCTCGGCCTCGCCGGCCGGGGCGAGCAGGGGGAGCCCGCTGTGCGAGATCGTCTGCAGCCCGGCGAGCCGGCCGCGGAGCACGGCCTCGCGGGCCAGCGCGGTCTTGCCGCAGCCCGTGAGCTGCAGCGCGCGCGAGGCGCCGGCGCGCACCACCTCGAGCGCCTCGTCGATCCGCGCCAGCGCCGCCTCACGTCCGACCAGCGGTGGCTGCGGCGCGTAGGCCCCCCGCAGCTCCAGCGCGGAGAGCTCGAGAGGACGCCCCGCCACCTCGGCGAGCGCCGCCAGCAGCGCGCGCGCGCCGGGACGGTCCGCGGGGCGCGGCGCCAGGAGGTCGCGGATCACCTCGCGGAGCCCCGGCGCTCCCGGCAGCGGCGGGAGCCAGCGATCGGGCACGCCGTGTGGCGCGAGCCCGGGCTCGCCGCCCAGCGCCTCACCGAGGACGACGCCGAGGCTGTAGAGGTCGGCCGCTGGCGTCGCGGGCTCGCCGGCGAGCACCTCGGGCGCCATGTAGCCCGCGGTCCCCGAGGCGCCAGGCTCCGGGGACTGGGCCGCCAGGCCGAGGTCGACGAGGCGCACGGCCGGCAGCGCGCCGATCAGACCGGGACCGACGCGGAGGTGAGCGGGCTTCACGTCGCGGTGGACGATCCCGCGACGGTGGAGGTGCGCGAGCGCGCGGAGCGCGGCGGCTGCTCCGAGCGCCACGCGGGCCGGCCCCGGCTCCTCTCGCGCCCAGCGCACCAGGTCGGGGCCTGGCGCGTAGCTCTGCACCAGGAGCCGCTCCCCCTCGACCAGCAGCAGGTCGACGACAGCGACCAGGTTCGGGTGCCGCAGCCTCCCGAGCACGGCGAGCTCGCGACGGAGGGCGTCCTCCTCGCCGGGCCTGAGCGCCTTGATCACCACCTCGTCGCCGAGGAGGGTGTCGCGCGCGTGGTGCACGCGAGCCTGCCCACCCTCGGCCAGCGGGCCGAGGATCTGATAGCGTCCGGCGAGGAGCCCCGCGCGAGTCAGCGCGCCCATCGCCGGCATCTTACCGGTCCCCGGCGGGGAGCGTAAGCGGGGTGGTGCGCAGGAGCGAGCCGGCGCCGCGGCCGGGGCTCAGCCCGCGGGTCTGCAGCCCGGAGTGGGACAGGGGAACGGCCAGAGGTCAGCGGTCGGGAAGCAGACTGACCGCGTGGAGCCTCCGACCGACTACCGGCGAGGCTTCACGCGGGGAGCTTCACGCGCACGGATGACGAGCGCCACCAGTAGGAGCAGCACCGCGAGCCACGACGCCGAGCCCGCTCCCGCCTTACCAACCGTGCACCCACACCCATTGCCGCCGCCGGAAGGCTGGCCACCGCGACCGTCGACGGCGCTGTCCACCGCCGGGCGATCCCCTGGTGAGGCTCCATCGCCGGCCCCCGCGGCGTCTCGGCTCACCGCCCGATCGACGAGCGCCACGCTGTCTCTGGTGACCACCTGGCTGTCCTTGAACGGAGCGCCACCATCCGGCGACGAGCCGTCCGGCTTGGGGACACCGCCGTCCGGTTTGGGCGGGGTGCTGCCGGACACGAGCGGATGCGGATAGGTGTACGGCTTGTAGTGGGCCACCCAGGTGTTCGCCGCAGAACAGCGATAGAGTGTGCTCGTATCCGTGGCCCAGTAGCCGACACCGCCGCCAGCTTCGGACCCCGTGGTGCAGGTCGTCGGACGGTTCGCCAGCGTGCCGAACCCCATCCCCGACGCGCCGCTGAACGGCGAGGTCGGAGAGGTCTGCGTGGTCACCCCGCCAACGTAGTAGTCGCGGTTCTCGACGATGTGCAGGGCGCAGTGGTTCGGCACCCCCGGCTGGTCGCCGCACGACAGGACCGGCGCGATCGTCGAATTGTCCGACCACCTGTTGTTCCAGAAGTACATCGGCCGCAACTCATGGGCTGCGTTGCGCCCCGGTTGACGATTGCACGGGTACCCGCGATACGTCGCGAGCGGAGCGCGGTTCCCGTCCTCGGTCCGCGTCCCGTCGCACAGATTGGCGCTGTCATAGAACGAGCGATAGTTCTGGAAGATGATCGGGGAACCCTTGCCGGATCCCGGTTTGACCTTGTTGTTGAACACGATCCACTCCCCCGACCCCTGGTGCTTGATCGAGTATGTGCCATCCAGCACCACGCCGCTGGTCTGCTCGAAGGAGTTCTCGTAGACCTCGGAGCTGGCTGGGCCGGGGAACGACCAGTAATACCCATGGTGCTCGATGCGCGCGTTGGTGAAGGTGTTGTGACGGATGACCCAGGTGTGCGGGCCACCGTCGGTGTCCAGCGCTGCGCTGCCGGCGTTCACCATGGACTGGTCATCGAAGGTGTTGTCCTCGATGAACAGATTGCTCGCGGTCCCGATGCGGCCCACGGGCCAGGTCCCCGCTCCCGCCTGCGCGTAGTTGACGATCCACCGCGAGTTCCCCGAGCTCGTGTGGAAGATGTTGTGGTCGACGACGCCGTAGATCGTGGTCTTGACCCCGGTTGTCTCGCCGAAGGTGATGATGTCGGAGCTGCTGGACCCGGCGTTGAGCGTGTTGTTGTCGAAGCGCAGCTGCGTCATCGTCGCGGCAGCTGAGCCCGTCCCATAGAGCCAGATGAAGTACGCGCCTACGCTGTTGAACACGAAGCCGGAGATCCGATACAGCTTGTTCGTTGTCCCCCAGTTGTTCCACTGCCACAGTGGGCCGCTCATGGTCACGGTGCAGCCACGAACAGTGGCGCAGCGGATGGTCGTGGACTTCGCGGTGGAGAACGAGAGGCTGCTGCCCCACACATAGGAGCCCGCCGCCATCGAGATGACGGCGCCGTCAGCCGAGCTCGCGACCGCAGCGTTGACGTTGGCGATCGAGCTTCCGGCCGTACAGTTCCAGGCGACCCCTGATCCGGTGCACGCCCCCATCACACTTCGAGCGCCCAGCAAGCTCATGGCTACAACGAGGAGCGTGCACCGCAGGCGTGCGCGCTGCAGGCGTGCGCGCTGCAGGTGCGGCCAGGGGTTTCTCATCTCGGAGATCTCCTGTTGGTGCCCCGATTGTGACGATAGTTGAATCACTCGGATTCGGTCGACGTCAAGTGACGTGACTCACGTGACTTCAGTTGTGCTTGATCGCGTGGGTCGGTCGCGGGCTGGTTCGGGCAGCTGCCTGCTGGCACCAGCCCGGCCGGGATGGCAGAGGGGCGCTGCGTCCCGTCTACCTGTGGCGGAACCGCAACGACAGCGGCACGAGGACGGGCGTCTCCATCGAGAGTGGCGGCTTCATCGACCACCGTTTCCGCGCCAACCGCGACTGACACACCTACCTACTGGATCTGCCAGCTCCCGTCGGGCTGGCGACAGGCGGTCCCGTACGCCTCCTGCTCCTCGCCGCCGACGATGACCGTCTGCTGGAACTCGCGGCAGTACTCGCCCAGCTGGGGCCCGGACGCTGGCTCCGGTGGCCCGAGCGGGGTGATGGTCCCGCGGTGACCGCTCTCCGGGTTGACCCAGCTGCTGGTCTCACCGGGAGGCGCGTGCTCCAGCGACCAGGCCGCCTGCGCCTCGGCGAGCTCGCGGTCGCGCTGGTCGAGCGCGCTGCCCACCGCGGAGCCGAAGAGCCCGCCGAGGAGAGCGCCGGCGATGAGGCCGCGCGGCCCCGCCAGCGCCCCACCGATGAGGCCGCCCGTGGCAGCGCCGCCCACGCCGCCTGTGGCCTGGTGCGGCCCCGTGCACCCGCCGACGAGCACCGCGGCCAGCGCGACGACGAGGCCCGCCGCTCCGATCCTGGATCGCATCGCCTGCACCTCCCCGCGGTTGCACAGCAGGGCTCGTGCCAGGCTCGCCATGGCGAGCTCGCCGCCGAGCTCGCGCGGGGGATCCTCCCCGCCGCCAGGGAGGGGCTCCCCTGGCAGCCCGTGGTGCAAGTCGCTCCACGTCGCGAGGCCGGCCGCGGGCTGCTAGCCGCCCAGGCTCAGTCGGTGCAGGCGCAGGTGCGGCGAGGCCGCGAGCGCGCGCTCACCGATCTTGCCGATCCGGTTCCCGCGCAGCGAGAGCTCGCGCAGGCCGGCGAGCGCGGCCGCCCCGGCCAGCGCCAGCGCGCCCGCGTCGCCGATCGCGCAGCCTTCGAGGGCGAGGCGGTGCAGGCGGTGCAGGTGGGGCGCGCCGATCAGCGCCAGGGCGCCCTCGTCGCCCACCGCGCCGTGGACGATCAGCGCCCTCGTGCTGATCCGCGGCAGCCAGCGCAGCGCCTCGGGCCGCGCGCCGACCGAGACCTCCACCTCGCGTACCGGCTCCAGCCGGTGCAGCGCCTCCCAGGCCCGCCGTGAGGGTGGTAGCGGACAGGTGACGCTGTCGACGAACCCGCGCGCGAAGCGCCACCGCCTGGCCACGGCGCGCGCCGGCGCCGACCAGCGTCGCCAGTGCCGCTGGAGCAGCGAGGCCTCACGCTCCGCGGCCTCGCCCTCGGTGGGGCCGGCGCTCCGGCACTGGAGCGCGATCAGCTCCCCGCGCGGCTCGCCCCGCTCGAGCAGGGCGTCCGCCAGCACCAGGCGCGGGTCGTCGTCGTCAGGCGCGGCGAGGACCGCGTCGAGGAGCTCCCGCGGGCGCCCGGGCTCCGTCGCCCAGACGGGCGGCGGGTGCTCGCCGTAGAGCTCCGCGTCGCGGAGCTCCAGCTGCCGCCCGCGCTCACCCGGACGCCACCCGCGCCGCAGCCCCTCCACGATCGCGGCGCGGACGTAGCGCTGGCTGAGGTACGGCTCGTCGACCCCCCAGAGCGCCCAGGGGTCGAAGCTGGCGTGCAGGCGCTGCCCGCCCTCCTCCTCGGCCTCGACCACCAAGGAGACCGCGCCGCCGGCCCACCCGTCGTCCTGCGAGCCGGCCCAGCGGTAGCGCGCGCCGTTGACGGTGATGCGGCGCGTGCCCTTGCGCGGGAGGGTCATTCCGCTCAGCGCGCCTTGACGGGCACCAGCTCGTCCACCACGAAGTAGCAGTCGTGGAACCGCCCTGGCTTGCCGCCCATCAGCGGCTGCCGCGGCGGGGCGGCCGCGGGCCGCGGGTGGGAGATGCCGAGCTTCATGCGCCGCCGATCACCAGGTCGGCTGAGGCCGTTCAACCAGCTCCAGGTCCCCTCGACGACGAAGAGCGACCCGTCGTGCTTCCAGGTGCCGGTGATGGTGCGCCCGCTCATCCCCAGCGGCCCCGAGGAGAAGCGCCCGTCGCGCTCGAACGCGTACCAGGAGCTCCCGTCGGAGAACATCAAGCGGCCCTCCTTCTTGATGATCTCCTGAGCGGTCGGGGGGGCGGCGGCCTGGGCCACGAGCGCGCAGGCGAGGAGAGCGAGGGCGAGCACGGCGCGGCTGAGTCTCATGGGAACCTCCTGGGGCTCTCGATCCAACCCCCTTCGAGGTACGCTGGCAAGGTCCACAAAGTTGCCCCCGCCTGCCCGTCGGTGCAGGCTCGGGACATGCGATGGACCCTGCTGCTGCTGACCAGCCTCACCGCGTGCTCCACCACCGGCCAGAGCCGCGAGGTGCTGAAGGACACGCTCCTCGAGTACTCCTACGGCATCCGCTGGGGGCGCCAGGACTGGGTCAAGCCCCACCTGCCGAAGCAGGGCCCCAGCTTCGAGCCGGGCGCTGGCCTCCCTGGCGTGCAGGTGATCACCTGCGAGATCGAGTCGGTCAACATCCTCGACGACCACCGCGCCGACGCGGTGGTGCGCGTGGAGTGGTACCTCACCTCGCAGGGCAACCTGCGCACCTCGATGCTGAAGCAGCGCTGGCGCTGGCTGGACAACCGCTGGGAGATCTACGAGCAGCGGTCCGCGGAGGGTGCGCCCTTCCCGCCGCCCGGGAGCCGGCGCGCCGGCCTGCCCCCACAGGGCTGACATGCGCGCCACCTGGCTGCTGCTCCTGCTGGCCGGCTGCCCGGGCCCTCCCGCGCCGGTCGGGCCCCCGAGCGGAGAGCCGGCGACGCCCGTCGAGCACGCGCCCGTCGAGCCCGCGGCGCTCACCCCCGCGCCTGCCCCGCGACCGCGCCGCGCGAGCCGGCTGGCGCCTGTCGCTTCGCGCCCCGCCGAGAGCGCCGGACCCAGCATCTCCGAGGCGCAGCCCCTCGAGTTCGCCGCCAACAGTGCGCGCCTGTCTCGCCAGGTGACCACGCTCCTCGACAGGCTCGCGCCGCTGCTCCGCCAGAGCACCGTCCGCGTCGAGGGCCACTGCGACCGCGCCGAGCAGCGCGCCGCGGTCCTCTCCCTCGAGCGCGCGCGCGCCGTGCAGCGCTACCTGGTCGGCAAGGGCGTGCCCGCCGCGCGCCTGATCGTCGCGGGCTACGCCGCGACCCGGCCCGCCGCCTCGGGCAGCAGCGAGGAGGACCGCCGCCAGAACCGGCGCGTGGAGCTGGTGCAGGGCGAGGAGCAGGAGCAGCAGAGCGAGGAGCAGGCCGAGCCGGGCCAGGACTGAGCGTTCGCCGCCAAATCACCGGTCACGATTCTCGAACAGTCACCCACGAATCGTGACCGGTGATTTGGGAGCCTTTCCGACGGGGAGCGGGCGCGACCCGTCCTCAAACGAACCTAGATGAGCGAGCGGAATCGCGCTCGTTCATCTAGCACCCGTGGTAGATGGTGAGGTCGTCGACGAAGACCCCCTCGCTCGAGTTGAGGTTGCCGTCGACAGTTTCGAAGCTGAGCTGGATCACCACGCTGGTCCCCGCGTAGGCGGTGAGGTCGATGCTGACCTGCTGCCAGCTGCGCAGCAGCGTCAGCGCTGACCGCTTCCAGAGCGACTTGCCGCCGGCCTTCACCTCGAGCACATCGAAGCTCGTGTCCGCCTCGACGTCGAGGTAGAGCGCGAAGGTGAGCCCTGCCTTCTTGCCCGCCGCGAGCATGACGGCCGGGAGCTGCACGGTCCCGGCGTTCGCGCCGGTGCCGCTGCGGTAGGTGCCGGTCGCCGGGTCGCCGTAGTAGAGCGAGGCGCCGCCCGAGGCGGAGCGGCGGTCGCTGACCGTCCAGCGGACCTGCGGAGTCGTGCTGCTCGTGGTCCAGGTGAGCGGGGTCCCGCTGTCGAAGCTGTGCAGCGCGAGCACCGTCGCCGCGCCGCTCGCGCTCCAGGCGGCGGCCTGCTTGGCCGCGTCGCAGACCAGGCAGCCGCTCGCGTGCGGCGTGCCCGTCGCGACGCAGGCGCCGGCCAGCAGGCACTTGCCGGCCGCGGGCGTCCAGCCGAGCTTGTCCTTGCTCGGGTCGCAGGAGGCGCAGCCGCCCGGGTGCTGGGTGCCGGGCGGAGTGCAGGTCCGGTTGATCAGGCAGCTCGCGCTGGCGACCGTCCACTGGTTGGGGCTCGCCACGTCGCAGACACCGCACCCGGTCTGGTCCTGCTCCCCTGCCTTGTAGCAGGCGCCGCCGATCACGCAGGCCGCCGGGAGCGGCGTCCAGGCGGTGCTCGACTGCGCCGGATCACAGACGACGCAGCCACCAGGCTGCTTGTCGCCCGGCGCCAGGCAGGCTCCGCCGATGGTGCAGGAGCTGGTGAGCGTGGTCCAGGCGCTCTGGCTCTTGCTCACGTCGCAGCGCTGGCAGCCGCTGGGCGCGT
>JAKLHH010001139.1 GCA_022710245.1 Myxococcota bacterium | reverse complement strand
GTTCCTGGACCTCATCCAGGAGGGCAACATCGGCCTGATGAAGGCGGTGGACAAGTTCGAGTACAAGCGCGGCTACAAGTTCTCGACCTACGCCACCTGGTGGATCCGCCAGGCCATCACCCGGGCCATCGCCGATCAGGCGCGCACCATCCGCATCCCGGTGCACATGATCGAGACGATCAACAAGCTCATCCGCACCAGCCGCTACCTGGTGCAGGAGCTCGGGCGCGAGCCGATCCCCGAGGAGATCGCTGAGCGGATGGAGCTGCCGCTCGACAAGGTGCGCAAGGTCCTCAAGATCGCCAAGGAGCCCATCTCCCTGGAGACCCCGATCGGGGAGGAGGAAGACTCGCACCTCGGCGACTTCATCGAGGACAAGGGCGTGGTGAGCCCGTCGGACGCGGTGATCACCATGAACCTCGCCGAGCAGACGCGGAAGGTCCTCTCCACGCTGACGCCGCGCGAGGAGAAGGTGCTCCGCATGCGCTTCGGCATCGGCGAGAAGTCCGACCACACCCTCGAGGAGGTCGGTCAGGACTTCGAGGTGACGCGCGAGCGCATCCGCCAGATCGAGGCCAAGGCGCTGCGCAAGCTCCGCCACCCCTCCCGCTCGAAGCGGCTGAAGAGCTTCATCGAGAACTAGCCCCCTCCTGCTTCGTCGCCCGGATCCAGCACCGCCCCGATGGCCAGCGCCCGCCGGACGCGCTACCCTGCCCGCATGCGAGCGCTCCTGATCGCCTCACTCACCCTCGGGGTCTCCCTGGCGAGCGCCGCGCCCACTCCAGCTCCGTCTCCAGCACCGCCGTCCCCGGCTCCGTCGCCGCCGCCGCTCCGGCTCGGCGTCCTCGAGCACCACCTGGCTCACCCGAACGACACGCAGCAGCGGCCCTTCGCGCGCGTGCTCTTCGAGAAGCAGGGGGGAACCTGGCGCGCGTTCCCCTCGGAGGCCGCTGACAGCGGCGAGCTGGCGAAGCTCCACCTGCGCTACCCGGAGAAGCTGGACTGGACCGTCTGCCACGCGGGCGCCGCGATCGGCAAGCTGGCCACGCGGCGACACCTGCTCGAGGCGTACATGCAGGCGGGCCGCCACGATCAGGCCGGGACCGCTCCCGTGCCGAGGCGAGGCGAGCCGAGCGAGGAGCTCTCGGGCTGGATGGGCGGAAAGGTCTACCGTCCGCTGGCGCTCGTCACGCAGCCGCGCTGCGCCGAGCCGGACGGCTGGGCGCCGGCCAGCGTCACGGCCGCCACGCGGGCGCGTGTCCTCGCGGCGCTCGCCGCCGAGATCAAGCGCGAGAACGTGGCGCTGGTCGACACCGGCGACGGCCCGACCGACAAGCTCGATCCCGTGCTGCGCCGCGAGCTGCGGGCGGCGAAGCGCGAGGTCGCCGCCGTGCACCGCTCGCGCGGGGGCGCGCAGCTCGTCACGCTGCGCCTCCGGCAGAAGGAGCTCGGCGAGACGCGCCTCCTCTTCGCGGTCGCGGCGGGCGCCACGGCGGCGCGCTTCCTCGGCAGCTGGCTCACCTTCGTCGACGCGGGCGACTACGACGGCGATGGGCGCGCGGAGCTGCTCCTCCGCAGCCAGCGCTACAACGAGGACGGCTACCTGCTCCTCGACGCGAGCCTCAAGCCGCTCGCCAGCTTCAGCTGGCACTACCACTGAGTCGCAGGCTCACTTCGCGTCGACGCTGACGACCCCCGGGAAGAGCGGCCCCGCAGCCCGCGGGCGAGCTCGCGAGCAGCGGCGCTACAGCGACGAGGCAGCGCGCGGCGCTACTGCCCGCCGATCTGCCCGCGCACCGCGCCCTCGCCGTGGTCGGTCGTGGTGATCACCAGGTAGGCGCCCCCCGTCAGCATCTCCTGGATCGCGTCCTGGAAGGTGGCGACGCCCGCGCCCGCCTGCGGCGTCAGATCCTTCGGCAGCAGCACCACGTCGAAGGGGCTCTCGAAGCTCGCGCTGGTCAGGTTGAAGATCACCGGGCCGTTCTTGGTCGCGTCGGCCGCGTGGATGCTCGCCCCCGTGATGCCGTCGAGGCCGCCGAAGGTGAGCGTGATGCGGATCTGCTGCCGCGAGTTGGGGATGTTGATCTGGGCGTTCGCGTTGGCGTTCGGGAGCGTCGTCACCGGCGGCAGCACCGCCTGGCCGCTCAGGTTGGCGGCCAGCACCACGCGGCCGACCGGCCCCCGCAGCTCGCCGTTGGCGTTCACCGAGGTGTTGACGTTGACGTAGGTCTGCCCGGCCAGGATGGCGTCGATCGCCTCCGGGAAGTCGTTCAGCCCCTGGCCCGGCTGCGGCGTGAAGTCGGCCGCCTTCAGCGTCGCCTTCACCTCCGAGGTGAAGGGCTGCGTGGTGATCTTGAAGATCACCGGGCCGTTCTGCCCCACGGCCCCGAGCTGGAGGAAGGCGCCGCTGGCGCCGACCAGGTCCTTGGGCGTCAGGGTGACGTCGACGCTCTTCTGGTCGGCGGCGACGACCACGGTGGCCGCGGCGCGCGCGCTCGAGGTGGTCACCGGCGGCACCTCCTGATCCGGAGTCAGCTGTGACTGCAGCGTGACGACGCCGGTCTGGCCGCGCAGCTCGCCCTTCGCGTACTGTTGCGTGCGCACCATCAGGTAGGCCATCCCGCCCGCGATGGCGTCGGCGGCCTGGGCGAAGGTGCTGACGCCCAGAGAAGGCTGCGCCTTCAGATCGCTCGCGTGCAGCGTCACCGTCAGCGGGTTGACGAAGGACTGGTTGACGAGCTGGAAGAGGACTGGCCCCTCCTTGCCCACCTCGCCGAGCGCGAGGTCGGCGCCGGCCAGGTTGCCGAGGTTGGAGACGGTGAGGCTCACCGCGATCTCCGTCTTGGCGGCGTTGATCGTGATGGTCGCCGCCGCGCTCCCGGTCGTCTGCACGCGAGGCACGACCTGCGCGCCGGAGAGCCGCATGCTGAGCTCGCGCGCGCCCGGCGTGGAGCCGTCGCGCCTGGCGCCGTCGCCCGTCGGTCCGAGCTCGCTGACGCCCAGCTCGCGGGCCCCGTCGCCGACCCGGACGTCGCGGACGCCCAGATCGAACCTCGTCGTCGTGTCGTCGCTGCAACCAAGGAAGAGGAGTGACACCACAGCAACCGCCAGCACCCTGCCCATGCCCGTACCCTCCGTTGCCGTTTCAGTTGTGAGGAACGCTCTTCTATGACACGGCGGAG
>JAKLHH010001138.1 GCA_022710245.1 Myxococcota bacterium | reverse complement strand
GCGCGCTGGCCGGGCGGCCGTAGGGGGATCGCGTGCCGACCAGCCCGGTGGCGAACTGGTCGAGGTTGGTCTTGGCGATCCAGACGGCGCCGGCCGCCTCCAGCCGCTGCACGGCGGTGGCGCTGCGCTCCGCGCGGTGCGCGAAGGCCGGGCAGGCGGCGGTGGTCTCGATGCCGGCGATGTCGATGTTGTCCTTCACCGCGAAGGGCACGCCGAACAGCGGCAGCGCGGCCAGCAGCGCGGCGCAGGGGAGCGCGAGGAGCCAGGCGGCGAGCAGCACGCGGCCGGTCGCGGCGCGGCCGCCTGGCGGGCCCAGCGCGAACGCGAGCACGAGCTGGAGCCCGCCGGCGAGCGCCGCGGAGCCGGCGGTGCGCAGCACCCAGCGCAGCGCGCCGCCGGTGTACGAGAGGGTCGGCCGGATCTCGAGGAGGAAGAGCAGGCCGGCGAGCAGCCCGAGGAGGAGCGCTCCGAGCAGGACGGCGGAGCCGAGCCCCTCGAGGAGCCGGAGCCTCGCCGCGACGATCAGCAGCACGAGGACGCCCAGCATGGTCGGGCCGAGCCAGAGGGCGCGGCCCAGGCGCAGGCGCTGCAGTCGGTCGAGCCGCGCGCGATCGACCTGCAGCTGCAGCTGCTCGAGGGCGCGCCAGCCGATCCGGCGGGCCTCCTCGAGGTTGCCGAGCGTGGCCCGGAGGAGCTCGCCGGGTCGGGTCTGGGCGCGGTCGGGCCCGAGCGCCACGCCCAGCTCCCGCGCGAGGAAGCGCTCGACCCGGTGCCGACCAGCGTACTGCGCGGCGAACGCAGCCTCGAAGAAGCGAGGCTCGAGGCCGCGGTCGAGCGCCCAGCCGAGCGACCAGCCTCGATTGTGCGCCGGCGGCAGGAGGCCGAGGAGCGCGGCCAGCGTCGGGGCCAGATCCTTCTGGTCGAGCTGCCCGCGCGCCCCGCGCGCCACCCCCGCGCCAGCCGCCACCAGGAAGATCCGGCGCACCGCGTCCTCGAGGCCGCCGTGCCCGCCCGCGGCCAGGTGGCCGTGGTCGCTGATCACGATCAGCAGGTCCTGGCGGAGGTCGAGGGCGCGGAGGACCTGGCGGACGCGCTCGTCCACCCGTCGCGCCGCCTCGGCGTAGCGCGGGTCCGCGGCGCCGTGCAGGTGGCCGTGGCGGTCCGCCTCGCCGAGCGCGAGCACGGCGAGGTCGACGCGCGGCAGCTCGGCGAAGACCCGCGGCCAGCTCTCGGCGCCGACCACCCGCACGGTGAGGTGCGGGGCGAAGAGGTGCGCCAGGACGGGCGTGGGTCCCTCGTCGAAGCCGAGGGTGCGCAGGCGCGCGGCGCGGGCGCGCGAGAGGACCGAGTCGAGCGGGAACGTGCCCGCGTAGCGATTCGTGCGCACCCCGGAGTCCACCGGGTCCAGCCCCGCGAGCCAGGTGGTGTAGGACGCGTGGGAGAAGGTCGGCGCCGGCGCCAGCGCCTCGCCGCGCGCGCCCTGGTCCTCGAGCTCGCGCAGGGTGGGCAGGGTGCGCGCCAGCCCCGCCTCGACGCCGTCGGCGATCACCACGACGGCGCGCCGGACCACCCGAAGTGGCGGTGCCCGGCGCTGATCGGCGGCTCCCCTCGGCAGCCCGGCGAGGAGCGGCTCGCGATCGTTGAGGCTGTTCCAGAACCAGAGCGCGAGGGCCCCGAGGCCCACCGCGAGCAGGAGCAGCAGGAGCCCGGCGAGGAGCTCGACCGGCGCGCGATCGCCCCAGCGCCCGCCGCCCGCGGGGACGCCGGGCCGGGACCGGTCGAGCTCGGTCGCCGCGTCCTCGGGCTCGGGGTCCGGCTCGAAGATCTCATGGGCGTCCAGCTCGGTGGCCGCGTCCTCGGGCTCCACCCCCGTCCGTCTCTCCTCGCCAGTCATCGCCCTGCTGAATAGCACGCCGTCGGAAAACGGATCAATTGTCGCTCGGCGTGCGCGGCGTCGCCTCGCCCGAATTGCGGGTGAAGGTCGAGCGACAGACCTCGAGGTCGCTCGCGCGCAGCTCGACCTCGAAGCCGGGTCCTCCCCCGTCGCGGCGGGAGAAGGTGACGAAGAGCGCGTCCCCCTCCTCGAGCAAACGGATCTGGTAGGCCTCGAGCGGGCGCTCGCGAGCCCTGAAGACGTCGACCCCCACGCGGATAGGGTGATAGTGCTCGCCGGGCAGACTGTCCACGGCCGTGCCTGCCTCCTGGTCGAGCTCATCGCTGGTGAGCCTGGCCTCGTCACGCAGCCGGGCCCCCTCCCGCTCCAGCGGGCTGTCGACCTGGCTCAGCACGACGACGTCGGAGTCGAGCACGACGATCAGGTGCCGCGAGACCTCCCGGGCGTCCAGGATGCGGAGGGCCTTCTCGATGGCGAGGAAGCTGGACCCCGCCAGCGACACCAGGCTGCGAATGGGACCGAGCGGCATCGCGTTCAATTGTGGGTCCTCGCGGCCTCCGGCCGCTCCGGGATGAGACCGCCGCAATTTGCCCTGCTCGCCTCCTTCGGAGGCTCCGCGATGAAGGGCAAATTCTCGCGGGACGCCATGGCGCTCACAGCGGGCTCACCTTCCCCGTCGGCCACTCGTACTGCCAGTACTTGCCGCCGGGGGTGCCGAGGTAGGCGCGGTACTCGGGGTCCCCGTTCGAGTACTCCCGCGTCGTGTGACGGTCGAGCGCCGAGAACCGCTCAGAGTCCAGGCAGTCGTGGGCGGCGTCCGTCCGCTGGAAGCCCCAGGGCGTCTCGCACGAGTAGTCGCCGTGAGTATGATAGCCGCCGACCTCCGTGGCTCCTTGCGGCAGCGGGGTGCCCTTGGTGTCCACGCCCGTGGCGCCTCCCGCCTTCGGCGGCGTGTAATGGTACTGGCCGCCGGCGTCGCGGTAGATCACGCCGGCGTACTCGGTGTTCTCCTTGATCGAGATGGGGTTGGCTTCGTCGAGGGCCGCTCGTGCGGCCGCTGCCGCGCTGCTGTACGTGCCGGTGGGCCGGCCGCTGACCGCCTGGTGCTGGTCAAGCTCCGCAGCGGCTGCCCCCTCCGCGCCCCCCCGTCCGAGGCCGCCGCCCGACGAGGCGCCGGCCAGCGCGGCCGCCTGCATCGCCGCGAGGCCTGCATCGGAGGCGGACCCGTCGGTGCCGATCAGGACGGTGGGCTCCCCCGAGCTGATCGGGTCTGGCGTGCCGCAGGTGC
>JAKLHH010001137.1 GCA_022710245.1 Myxococcota bacterium | reverse complement strand
GCGCTACGGACACTCGAACTGCCTGGAGAGCAACGCGGCCTTGAGCCGCGAGTACCAGAAGTCCGTGATCGCCTGCGCGCCGTCGCAGTTGACCGCGCCGGGGATCCCGGGACCGGTGCTGTACCACCCGGTCGAGCAGCTGAGGCCGAGCAGGCTGCAGCACTGGTGGTGGTGCTTGAACTCCTGCTGCAGGTCCCCCGTCACCTCGACGGTCATCTTCGCGGTGTGCAGGTTCTCCCAGCGCTGCAGCCCCATCACGTTCCAGGCCGGGCGCTGGTAGCTGCAGGCCGCCGCGTCGGGGCCGCCTCCGTGCGGGATCAGCGGCGCGGGCCACTCGGTGCGGGGGCCGACCAGCGCGAACCGCGGCGCCCGCGCGACGAGCAGTCCGTCGAGGCGCGCCGCGAAGTGGGTGGCGTACCCGTCGGCGTCGTCGGGGCGAAAGGTGTCCGGTCCTCCGCCGTGGCAGCGATCGTCGATGTTGTCCGCGGCGAGGAGCATGAGCGGCGCCGGATCGGCCGTGCAGACGCCGGTCAGGTTCCCCTGCTGCGGGCTCTCCTTGCCGCAGCTGTCGGCGGTGAGCGGCGGCACCAGCTGCGGCAAGCTCTGCATCGCCGCGGAGCAGGAGCGCACCTTCCAGCCCTCGCCGAAGACGGGGAGCAGGTCGGGATCGGCGACGAGGCGCGCCTGCAGGCGCCCGGCGAGCGTGGCGTCGTAGTCCGAGGTGCCGGGGGAGAAGAAGCCCGCCGCGCCCACCTGCTGGGTCGGGCCCGGTCCGCCGCAGCCGGCGAGCTCGGTGTTGGTGCCGCCGTAGACGTCGATGCGGGTCGGGCAGAAGGAGAGGCTCGGCTGCTTGCTCAGCAGCTCGGTGCTGACCGAGCAGGCCGAGACGGCGGTCAGGCCGACCACGGCGAGGGGCGAGAGGATGCAGACCTTGATCATTCGCTCAGCGTGGCGAGCTTCTCCCGTGCCTCCCGCACGAAGCGGCCGGCAGGGTACCTGGCGAGGTAGCCCTCGAGCGCGGCGCGAGCCGGAGCGACGCGTCCGCGCTCGCAGAGGATCTGCGCGGCGGCGAACGCCGCGGTCTCCGCCTCGGGCGAGCCCGGGAAGCGCTCGCTGACCCGCTGGTAGGCAGCGAGCGCGAGGTCGTGCTGCCGCTCGACGAGGAGCGCGTCCGCGCCGAGGCGCTCCGCGGTGGCGCGCTGGCGAGCCGACGGCGTCAGCGCGAGCGCCGCGCTGATGCGCGTCCGGGCGCGTGCCGTGTCGCCCTCGGCGAGCAGGGTGCGCGCCTGGTCCAGGAGCTGCGCCGCGGTCGGGGCACGCCGCACGGGAGCGGGCGGAGGGGCGACCGCCGCCGTCGGCGCACAGGTCGGCTGCGAGGCCGGCTGCGAGGCGGCCGGGAGCGCCGCCTGCAGCTCCGGCGCACGCCACGCGTCCCCCGCGCTCACCAGCGCGAGTTCGTGCCCGGCGCGGTCGAGTACGCGCACTCGCCCGCGCAGGGTGCGCACGCTGTCGAGGCGGACGACGAAGCGGGTCCCGAGCACCTCGACGATGAAGCGGGGGGTGACGACACGGAACGGCCCGCGTCCGCGGGTGGCCTCCACCTCGACCTCCCCCTCGAAGAGGTCGACCTGGCGTCGCGCCGCGTGGACGCGCAGCGTGGAGCCGGCCCGGTAGAGGACCTGCGCGCCCGGCAGCATGGTCTTGCCCGCGTGCACGGCGCTGATCACCGCGGCGCGCTCCGGGGCCGGCGCTGTCGCGGTGGGCGCCTGCGGCCGCGCCTGGCGCGAGCCGCGCAGGCTGAGGCCCACGACCGCCAGCACCACCGCGGCAGCTGCCACCGCGGCCAGCAGCGGCCAGCGCCGGCGACGCAGCGGCGTGAGGATGGCGGGCTCCTCCGCGGAGAGGCCGGTCAGGCGCTCGAGCACCCGCGCCCGCGCGTCGGCGCCCAGGTGCCGCACCGGCTGATCGCGCAGCTGCTCGAGGAGCCCCATCCGGGCCCGCTCCTCGCGGCAGCTCGCGCAGCGCTCGAGGTGCTCTTCGAGGCGGAGCTGTGCCGCCTCGCTCAGCTGGCGGCGGACGGCGGCGAGGATCGCGCTGTGGGCCTGACGGCAGGAGATCATGGCGCCACCTCGCGCGAGAGGAGCGTGGACGCCATCTCCGAGAGCTCGGGGTCGGCGGCGATCAGCTTGCGGAGAGCGCGCCGGGCGAAGAAGACGCGCGAGCGCGTCGTCGTCTGGCTCGCCCCCATCAGCGCGGCGACCTCCTCGACGGGGCGCCCCTCGACGACGAAGAGGACCAGCGCGACTCGCTGCGTGGCCGAGAGCTGGTCGAGGAGCGCGTGCAGCCGCGTCGAGATCCGGCGCTCGTCGAGGCGCGCTTCGAGCTCGGGCTGCGCGGAGGCGTAGCAGCGCTCGGGCACCAGCTCCAGCGGCGCGTGCCGGCGGAGCTTCCCCGCGCGGAGGTGGTGCTGCGCGACGTGCACGGCGATGCTCGTCAGCCAGGTGCTGAGGCCTCGCCGCGATAGCGAGGCAGGGCGCGCATCGCCTCGATGAACGTGGTCTGCACCAGGTCCTCGAGGTCGGGCGTCGCGCCGAGGATGCGGCCGAGCACCCGCTCCACCGTCCCGCAGCTCTCGGAGAACATGGCCGCGAGCGCCTCGGGGTCACCGGCCTGGCAGCCCGCGAGCCAGACAGGCGGCCCACGCCTCTCGGTCTCTACCTGGAGTGCGCGACGGAGTCTCACAGTACTATTAGTACCACCACCCCATCATCGCGTTGAAGGGTGGGGCGACTGTGTTGTTGGTCGCGGCCGCTCCGCCCGACCGCCCGACCTGGGCGGCGCCGCGACAATTGTTGTTGGTCATTGCAGGAAGCGGTAGACCACGGCCAGCGCGGCCCCCCACTGGAAGTACCCAAGATCAGCACGGAGTTTCGTCTCGTCGGTGGTGAACTGCTGCCTCGGGAGGAGGGCCTCGGCGGTCAACGTGAGCGCCACACCGAGCCCGCCCCACAGGTCGCACTGGAGGTGCCCGACCCCGCCGAGCCCCGCCGAGACCTTGCTGGTGCTGCCGTCGCGCGCCCCCGGGCCGCTGCCGTTCGCGCTGATCAGGTGGAGCGCGAGCCGCGGGCCGAGGCTGAAGCGCCAGCGAGCGCGGCGGAGCTGGACCGAGGCGGCGAGACCGATCG
>JAKLHH010001136.1 GCA_022710245.1 Myxococcota bacterium | reverse complement strand
CTCTACCTCGAGCTCGGCATGGCCGAGGAGCAGCACCTGACTCAGGTCGAGTCGCTGCTGGCCCCGTCGCCGTCCTGGCTGGAGCGGCTGCTCCTGCACGAGTACTGCGAGTGCCACCTCTACCACTCCTGCCTGGAGAGCGAGAGCGCTCCCCAGCTCCGCAAGGTGTGGGAGCACAACCTGCTGCTGGAGCTCGAGCACCTGCGGCTCGCCGGCGAGCTGCTCCGGCGGCACGAGGGGCGCGATCCGGAGGCGCTCCTGCCCGCGGCGCTACCGGCGCCGATCGTCCTCCAGTCCAACGTCGAGTACGTCCGCCAGCTGCTCGCGCGACAGCACGACCTCGACGCCGACGAGGTCTCCGTGGTGCCTGCCGCGGGAATGAGCCGCGAGGCGCAGCTGCGCCACCGGCAGCACCTGGAGCGGGTCAACGCTGGCGGGACGCCGAGCGAGCAGGTGATCGAGGAGCTGGTCCGCGAGCGGCGGCGCGACTACCGCTCCGAGCTCGCGGGCCCGCACCCCGTCCCGGAGCACCGACGGTGAGCGCAGGGATGCCGGCTCGACGCCGCGCGAGCAGCAGCGCGGTCCTCAGCGCGTGAGCGGTAGCTCCAGCAGGCGGAACGGCGGGCGCTCGGGGAACGCGCGGCGGAGGAGCGGGAGAGCGACGTTGAAGACGGGAGTACCCCCACTGGTGCGCCCCTCGAGCCGGCCGCCGTGCGCGTGTCCATGAATCACCGCCTCGACCGGGTAGCGGTTGAGCGGCTCCTCGAGGCGGCTCGACCCGAGGTAAGCGTAGATCTCCGGGGCCTCGCCGAGGACCGTGTCGCGGACGGGTGAGTAGTGGAGCAGCGCCACCCGCGGTGGCACGCGCAGGCGCGCCAGGGCTGCTTCCAGCTTCATCACCTCCGCCACTGCCTCCTGCACGAAGACCTTGAGCGCTCGCTCCCCCCAGGCCCCGAGCGCGAAGCGACCGAAGCCGCCCGCGAACCCTTTCGCTCCGGCGAAGCTGACGCCAGCGAGCTCGCAGGCGTCGCCGTCGAGCACGTGGACTCCTGCCTCCTCGAGGATTCGCTGCACCTCCTCGTGGTGGTCCGACTCGTAGTCGTGGTTACCGAGCACCGCGACGATGGGGACGCGCACCGCGGCGGTCAGCTCCCGGGCCAGCACGTGCGCCTCCTCGGGCAGGCCGTGGTCGGTCAGGTCGCCGCAGAGCACCAGCACCTCGGCCCGCAGCGAGGCCTCGGCCAGGATCGGCTGGAAGGCGCCCGCCGAGGCGCGCCCGCAGTGGAGGTCGCCGAGCGCGGCGACGCTCACCGTCGGCTGCTCGCTCTCCGTCGGCTGTTCGTTCGCCATCCGCGCGGTCCCCGCGAAGCTGAAGCGTGAGATCCGGTGGTGCAAGCGGCGTGCCTCGACGGTGACCGTGGCCTGGTTCTTGCTGCGATCGCCCCCGGGCTGGTGCAGGAGGGACCGCATGGGAGGACCGAGGACGGGGGACCAGGGGCTGCTGCTCCAGGAGCTCTCCCAGACGGGCACCGCCGCCGAGTGGTACATCCAGGCGATCCGGCTGCTCCACTCCCACGAGGTGCCGTTCATGGTCGGCGGGGCGTTCGCGCTGGCGGCCTACACGGGCATCCGTCGCGACACCAAGGACGTGGACCTCTTCCTGCGTCCACGCGACTGCGCTCGCGCGCTCCAGGTCTTCGCGGACGCCGGGTACGCGACCGAGCTGACGGACCCCATCTGGCTGGCGAAGGCGATGAGCGGCGACCACGTGGTCGACCTCATCTTCAACGGCGCCAACTCGCTCTCGGAGGTGACCGACGCCTGGTTCGCGAACGCGCGCGACGGGGAGGTGCTGGGCATCCCCGTCAAGCTCTGTCCGCCCGAGGAGCTGATCCTCTCCAAGGGCTTCGTGATGGAACGGAATCGCTTCGACGGGAACGACGTCGCGCACTTTCTCTGTGTCAGCGCCGCCACGCTGGACTGGCACCGGCTCCTCGAGAGCTACGGCGAGCACTGGCGCGTGCTCCTCAGTCACCTGGTGATGTTCGGCTACATCTATCCGTCCCAGCGGGCGGAGATCCCCGACTGGGTGATGAGCTCCATGCTCGAGCGGCTGATGGCCGAGACGCGGGAGAGCGCGCCGGTGCGGATCTGCCGCGGCACGCTGCTCTCGCGCGAGCAGTACGTCGTCGACGTCACCCGCTGGGGCTACCACGACGCCCGCGTGGAGGTGCTGGGAAACGCGCTGGTGGGCGCGGCGCAGCGCCGGGAAGAACGGTGAGCGGAGGGCGCGAGCTCTTCGCCCACGCCCAGACCACCTCGGGGAATTCCGTCGCGGCGCGCCCACGCCCAGACCGCCTCGGGGAATCCCGTCGCGGCGCCGGGCAATCTTTGCTGGTCGCGGCAGCCCCCGCCACTGCGCCACGTGGCCGGGACAACGTCAGCGCCTCAGGCGCTGCGACGAGCGGGCGCGCGACCGCCGAGCGCCTCCTCGAGGAGGGCCGCCGCCTGCGCCGCCCGGCGGGCGTAGGTGTGCTCCTCCAGCGCGCGGCGGAGCGCCCTCGCGCCGAGCTCGACCGCGCGCTGCGCGGTGAGCTCGCGGAGGTGCTGGACGACCTCGCCGCCGTTGCAGGCGACCAGGCACTCGCGCTCGGGCTCGAAGAAGCGCCCCAGCCCCTCCCAGGCGTCCGTGATGATGCAGGCGCCGGCCCCTGCCGCCTCGAAGAGGCGCGTCGCAGGGGCGTGGCCGTAGCACGCCATGCTCTCCCGGCTGACGTTGAGCACCGCGCGCGGCGTGGAGTTGAGCGCGTTGTGGTCGGCCGTGAAGACGTGCCCGAGCCGCCTCACGTTGGGGAGCTGCGGAGCGCCCTGCTCCCAGCCGCTTCCGCCGAGGAGGAAGCGCTCGCCGGGGAGGGCGCGCGCTGGCGCGAAGAAGAACTCCTCCACCCGCGACTCCCGGTCGGGGAGGCGGTTGCCAAGGAACACCAGCGTCGCCTCGAAGCGCGGGTCCGGCGCCACGGGGTGGTGTGTGCGCGGGTCGAGGCCGTTGTAGATGGGCACGCACCGCCGCGCGCCGAGCGCCCCGAACGCCCGCGTGACCGGCTCGCCGCCGCCGTAGGTGAGGATCAGATCGTACTCCGGCACCAGCGGGCGCAGCGGGTCGTCGGACGACCCGCTGCGCCCGCT
>JAKLHH010001135.1 GCA_022710245.1 Myxococcota bacterium | reverse complement strand
AGCGGGTTCGACGCGCTGGAGCCCGACCCCCCTGACCGCTACGTCTTCAACGTTCGCGCCCGCTACTCCGAGGAGGCGCAGAGCCTGGTCACCTATGCGGTCCAGACGCTGAAGATACCCGACACCAACGTCGCCGCCTTCGGTCAGGGCACCAGCAGCACTGGCGGACAGGCCTCCCTCGACGCCTTCGGCCTGAGCGCCTTCAAGGGCCTCAGGGCTGCGCTCCCTGATGTCGCCGACAACAAGATCCTGGTGACCTCCTATCAGATCAAGACCAAGGACGTCGCACCGGCCATCACCGCGCTGCTGCCGTGGCTCGCCGCCTCCAGGCAGGGAGCCGACGGCACCATCAACGCGGCCATCACCATCGCCGCGCTGCCCGACGCCGCGACAGCGCTGATCTGCGGCCTCGAGGGTGAGCTCCTGAAGGTGAAGCTCGGCACCTCGAAGCTCCCGGCGGAGCTGCAGGCTCCGCTCGCCAAGGTCAAGGTGCAGTTCCTCGGTCTCTCCGTCATCGCGCCGTTCATGCCCGACGCCCTCCGCGCCAACTGCTCCTTCGAGAACCCCATCACCAAGGCCACCTCCTACCTCGGGGTGGGCACGGTGGTGGCCTCCCCGGTCCCGGATGCGGCGTCGAACGCGAGCGGGGTGATCGAGTACCGGGAGGACCTGGTCCTCTACAAGGCGCAGGCGAAGCCCGACTCGATCTCCCTCGAGGGCTACATCTCCGGACGCCTGCTCGTCGAGGCGCTCAAGAAGGCGGGGCGGGAGCTGACCAGCGAGATCTTCGTCGACGTGCTCGAGGGCCTCAGCGCGGAGCTGGGCATCGGCACGCCGCTCGCTTTCACCCCCAGCTCGCATCAAGCCATCAAGAAGCTCTGGGCATCTCAGATCCGCCCCGACCTCACCTACGAGCCGCTCGGCGCGCTCGGCAACTGAGGGGCGGTGCTGTCATGGTGAGAGGACCGAAGCTGCTGCTGCTGCTGAGCGGAACCGTGGTGATCGCGGCTGCGGCGGCGATGGGCATCATCGCACCGCCGTGGCGCACCTCGGCGCTGGAGGAGGTGACGCAGGTGATCGACCTGAAGGCGAGCGTCGCGCCCCCGGTTCCGGAAGGCACCACCGAGCCGTTGCCGCCGTCACCCGGCGGTGCGGTGGATCGCGACCCGCCCAGGGAGACCACCCCGCCCCCGCCGACCGATAACCCTCGAGCCCTCCCGGAGCGCCCCCGGCTCACGGACGGGGCCGAGCGGCCGAAGCCGGCCGCTCGCAAGGAGCGGAGGGATCCGCGCGAAGCCAAGAGCGCCAAGGACACCAAGAGCGCCAAGGACAGCAAGGACGCCACCCCCAGCCCCCCGGTGACGCCGAAGGCGGAGCCGAAGCCCCGCGCTCCTTCGATCGGCATCGTCGACGAGACCAAGAAGCCTTCCATCGGGATCGTGAAGTGAGGACCACATGACCATCCGCCCAAGCCTCGCCCGCCTCACGCTGCTCCTCGTCACCGTCTCGGCGACGCCCGCCGCGGCGCAGTCCAGTCAGCCACGCTCTCCGGCCTCGCAGGAGGTGAGGACGGTGGAGTCGCTCTACGCCGAGGGCGCCGCGCTCTTCAAGGGCGGCGACTACCGGGCTGCCTTGCAGAAGTTCGAGGCGGCCTACAAGGTCATTCCCGTCGCCAACCTCCTCTACAACATCGCGCGGTGCCTGGAGGCGCTGGGCGAGGTGGACCGCGCGCTGGCCCAGTACAAGCTCTGCATGGACTCGGCGGAGGCCTCGGCGGAGGCACGGGTCGCGGCGGCTCAGCGCTACGAGGCGCTGGTGAAGGCGCGGGTCACCGCCGCCAAGGCGGCGCGGCCAGCGACGCCTGCCGCGCCCACCGCCTCGGCCGCCGAGGCGCCACGTCCCTCGTCCGGGCACAAGATCGCGGCCTGGACCTCCCTCGCGGTCGGCGCGGCGCTGCTGATCGCGGGCGGCGTGACCTACGGGCTCGGCGCGAGCGACCACAGCCAGATCACCTCGCTCACGGGCTACGGGGATCCAACGGCGGTCCTGCCGATGTCCCGTGCGCGCGCCGTGGAGCTCAGCGACAGCGGCACCACAAAGAAGACAGCGGGGGTGGTGCTCCTCGGCGTGGGCGGCGCTGCCGCGGCCACCTCGGTGGTGCTCTTCCTGCTGGCGCCGCGAGCCGAGCGGGCGCAGCGCGCGGCCACAGCGCGCCTCCTGCCGCAGCTGGCGCCGGGACAGGCGGGCCTCGCCTTGCAGGGAGCGTTCTAGTGAAGGCCCCGACGGGGAGCGTGGTCCGCGGCGCGCTGGCGCCGCACCTGGTCGTCGGCGAGCGGCTCTTCGTCGGACCAGGCTCGGAGAGCTTCGTCTGCATGCGCGAGGACGACGAGCAGCTGCTGATGCTCAAGCGCCTGCAGTCGAGCCTCGAGCTGCCCCGGCTGCTGGCGGCGGCCCGGGTGGCATCGCGGATCCATCACCCTGGCATCTGCCGCGTCGTCGACTTCGGCGCCGACGGCGCTGGTGGCTACGTGGTCCGAGAGCTGGCCGCTGGCAAGGACGCTCGCGGGCTCGTGCGTCGCCTGGCGCTGAAGCAGCAGGTGATCGATGAGCTCACGGCCTTCTACATCGGTCACCAGGTCTGCCTGGCGCTCGATCACCTCCACGCCTCCGTCCAGCGGGGCGAGCCGGTACGCTGCGAGCTCACCACGCGCAACATCTACCTCGGCTACGACGGGGTCGTGCGCCTGGTGGACGTGCTGGTGCCGGGCGAGGGGCTCCGCGTGCAGAGCGATCTGCGGGCAGTGGGGGCCTGCCTGCACGAGCTCCTGACCGGAGAGCTCCTCGAGGAGAGCGTCGACCTGCAGCGCGCGTCACCGGTGAGCGCGCTCATCCGCAACGCGCTCGTGGCCGGGAGCATCGGCGCGCTGAGCAGCGCGCTGGGCGACCGGATCGCGGGCAAGGGCGTGCTGGCGAGCGGCGTCGCGAGCATGATCCGCGACAACTTCCCGCGCAGCCGACAGACCGAGGAGGGCTGGCGGCGCTCGCTGCGCCCGCTCGCGCCGGCCGAGCCGCCGCCGGCACCGCCGCCGGCACCGCTCGAGGAGCTCGAGGCCTCCTCGCCGTCCACCACGCCGGAGGTGGCCACGCCGCCCCGCATCGAGCGGTGGCTGCTCGCCTTCCTCGCCGTCAGCG
>JAKLHH010001134.1 GCA_022710245.1 Myxococcota bacterium | reverse complement strand
CGTCGATCCATCTCGCGTCATTCCGTCTCGCGTCGATCCATCTCGAGAGCCTTGTCCCTCGCTGCTGCCCTGGCGATCCTCGCGCCCCTCGCCGGCCGCGCCGCGCCCCTGGCGCCCTGGCACGAGCGCGTCACCGCCGCCGGCGGCTGGGCCGGTCATGGGAGCGGCAAGTGGAAGGCGGGCCAGGGCGAGCTCACCTACGCCGACGGAGTCGCCGCCGTCGTGGCGCGAACCAACCAGTACCTCGCCCAGCACCCCCAGCTCGGCGCGCGCGCGGTGAAGGCCGCCGACGTCCGCCTCGAGGGGAAGCAGGCGCTCCCGCAGGGGTTCGAGACGGCGGCGTTCCGCGTCCTGGTGGCGAAGCGAGGCGGCGCGCCGATCGGCGCGCTCGAGGGCATCCTCTCGATCACCGCGCCGGGGCACGACGAGATCAACGCGCGCGCGAGCGCCGTCTACCGCGCGCGGAGCTCCGGCGACGCGCTGGGCGACTGGCTGCGCGCCGAGGCGACGCTCAAGGCCAGGGCGGGCGGGCGCGCGCCGGGCCGTCAGGCGATCGAGCGCGAGGCCTTCCGCAACTCCCAGGCGCGCCAGGCGGGCAACGAGAAGACCGACTGGCTGCAGGCAGAGCGCGCGCTGCGGCGCGGTCCGGACCGCGTCTGGCAGCTCTGGGGCCGCGCCGGACTCGACGGCGTCTCGGAGCTCTCGCCCGCGCTCAGGTAGCCCGGGACGGGGCGGGCCTGGCGGCCGCCAGCCCCGTCTTCTTCGGGGCGAGCTCCCCTCCCCTGCCCTCTCACGCGAGCACACCTCGCGCGGCCCGCTGCGCCAGCGCGGCGGCGAGGAGCGTGCGGCGGTGCGCCTGGTCCTCGCGGGTGATCGCCAGACGCAGCGCCTCGTCGGTGCAGACCAGGACCACCAGCTCCCGCGCCCGCGTCACCGCCGTGTAGAGGAGGTTGCGCTGCAGCAGCAGGTAGTGCTGCGGCAGGAGCAGCACGACCACGGCGCGGTACTCGCTCCCCTGCGACTTGTGGATGCTGACGCAGTAGGCGAGGCTGAGCTGCTCCAGCTGCTCGCTCGAGTAGCTCACCGGGGCGCCGTCCACCTCGACCTGGAGCGCTCCGGTCTCCGGATCGATCGCGGTCACCCGGCCGACGTCGCCGTTGAAGACGTCGCGGTCGTAGTCGTTCCGCACCTGCATCACCTTGTCGCCGACGCGGAGCTCGTCGCTCCGCCG
Source organism: Myxococcota bacterium (assembly GCA_022710245.1). The sequence continues at coordinate 1,962 of JAKLHH010001134.1, read as the reverse complement.
CTTGAGCGCCGTGCCGTGCGGGTTGAGCCGCGCCTGCAGGAGCCCGTTGAGCGACACGGTGCCGGCCGGGCCGCGGTGCATCGGCGAGAGCACCTGCGCCTCGCGCACGGGGTCGAGCTTGAAGACCCGGGGGATGCGCTCGGCGCAGAGCTCGACCACCAGCTCCTGGGCGCGCTGCGCATCCTCGACGCGCACCAGGTGGAGCTCGCCCGCGCCAGTGGCGCCGGCGGGGCTCGGCTCCGGGCGCTCGCCGCGGCGGATGCGGTGCGCCGCCTGCACGATGCGGCTCGAGGCGGCCTGTCGAAAGATGGTGCCCAGCCGGATCACCGGCACCGCGGCCGAGGCGATGATGTCCGCCAGCACGTTCCCCGGGCCGACCGAGGGGAGCTGGTCCGCGTCGCCGACGAGCACCAGGCTGCTCTCCGGCCCGAGCGCGCCGAGCAGCCGCGACGCCAGCGGCACGTCGAGCATGGAGACCTCGTCGACGATCACCACGCCGGGCGGGAGCGGCTGATCGCGGCCGTGCGTGAAGCGGCCGCCGGCGTAGCCGAGGAGCCGGTGGATGGTGGAGGCCGTCGCGCCCGTCGCCTCGGCGAGGCGCTTCGCCGCGCGACCGGTGGGCGCGCAGAGCTGGCAGGGCACCTCGACCGCCTCCAGCAGCCGCACCAGCGCGCGGAGGATGGTGGTCTTGCCCGTCCCTGGCCCACCCGTGATGACCGCGACCGGCCCCTCGGCGGAGAGGCGCACGGCGCGGCGCTGCTCGTCGGTGAGCTCCAGCTCGGCCGCGCGATCGAGGAGCGCATCGCTGACCTCGCGGGCGCTCTGCGTCATCAGCGCCGCCAGCCGCTCGGCCACGCTCTCCTCGGCGGCGATCAGGTTCGACGCGCCGATCAGGCGCGCACGGTCCACCTCGCGCGCGGCCAGCGTACCGCGGAGCAGCAGGTCGGCGAGCGGGGGCCGCAGGTGCTCCTCCTCGGCGCCGAGGAAGCGCGTCGCGCGCGTCAGCAGCTCCTCCTCGGGGAGCACCGTGTTGCCCTCCTCACGCCCGAGCGAGACCACGTGGAGCAGGCCGGCCTCGAGCCGCGAGCGCGAGGTGGGCTGCACGCCCAGCCTCCGCGCGATGGCGTCCGCCGTCTGGAAGCCGATGCCGTCCACGTCGCGGACCAGCTGGTAGGGGTCCTGCCGCAGCCGGGCGACCGAGTCCCCGCCCCAGGCGCGGTAGATGCGCGTCGCCAGGCCAGGGCCGAGCGCGAGCCCCTGCAGGAAGACCATCACCTCGCGCACCGCGCGCTGCTCGTGGATCGCGCCGGCGATCGCCTCGGCGCGCTTGGCTCCGATGCCGTCCACCTCGGTGAGGCGGCCGGGCTCGGCCTCGGCCACCTGGAAGAGCTCGAGCCCGAAGCGCTCGACGAGGCGCTCGGCGAGGGCGGGGCCGATGCCGCTCACCAGGCCGGAGCCGAGGTAGCGCACGAGCCCCTCGCGCGTCGTCGGCATACCGGGCCGGAAGCCGCTCGCCTTGAACTGATCGCCAAAGCGCGGGTGGTGCGTCCACTCGCCGGTGACGACGAGCGGCTCGCCCTCCTGCACCCCGACCAGCCCGCCGACCACCGTCACCGGACGGGGGTGCCCCTTGGCGACGAGCTGCACCACCGTGTAGCCGTCGTCCTTGCGGTAGAGGATCTTGCTGACCGTGCCCTCGAGCTCCATCCTCGCCTGCCAGGCCGCGCTCGCGCGCCGAGGTACACTCTTCCACCTCGGAGCGGCTGGCGCAACGCCCAGCCCACGCGCACCCCACGCGCAGGGGCGCAGCCGCGAGGAACCCCACTCGCTGACCCCGCGACGCTTGATCTGCCCGCAGGTCAGTCGGTCGGGGTCGCCGTGTGCTCCGGCCCGAAGATCCACAGGCCGGACGAGCCCGCCGCGTAGACCAACCCGTCACGCGGTCGCAGGTTGACGAGGATC
>JAKLHH010001133.1 GCA_022710245.1 Myxococcota bacterium | reverse complement strand
CGGGGGTGGCCGGCGAGCCAGGCCGCCGGCGCCTGGCCGGCCTCGTAGTAGCCGAGGACGAAGAGCTGCCCGAGCCGGGACTGGAGCAGCACCTCGTCGCGGAAGGAGCGCAGGATGCGCACCTGCGGGTGGTCGTAGGAGCCGTAGGCGGCGGTGGCGACGAAGCAGTAGCCGCCGTCGTTCTTGCCGCCGGCCTTCTTGTAGTTCTCCCAGAGGCCGAGCGCAGCGACCGGCGTCGCGGTGCCGGCGAGGACCGGCGTGCTCGGGTTGCCGACCTTGTCGATGCCGATCACGTAGAAGCGGTAGCTGACGCCGTTGCTGAGGCCGCTGACGGTGGTCGTCCCCGAGGAGCTCTGCAGGGAGGAGCAGACGAACTTGGTCGCCAGGCTCGAGGCGCCGCTGCTGCTCGAGCCGCCGGAGTCGACGCTGCTTGAGCCCTTGTCCTTGACGCCGAGGTCACGCGCGCCGGAGTCGACGCCGACCTCGCGCACCCCGAGGTCCTTGGCGCCGGTGTCGACGGCGGTCGTGCCGGTGTCCTTCACGCCCGCGTCGGCGGTGGTGGTGGAGCCGCCGCAGAGCGTGGTCGCGGTCTCGTACTCGGCGCTGGGTGGGCTGGAGAACGCGGCCCCGCCGCTCAGCTGCTCGCAGAGGACCTGGTAGCCCTTGAAGTTCTGGTCGGTGGTGCTGGTGCCGCCGTCGGTGGTGACCGAGCCGGTGCCCGGCGAGGCGCTGAAGCTGACGTTGACCTGGGTGTCGCCGGGCAGGACCGACGGAGAGGTGGGCGCGCTCGGCGAGCTGTCGTCGACGTTGTACTCGGAGAGGGTGTTCTGCGCGAAGATCCCGTTCGCCGCCGCGTCCAGCATCACCATGATCGCGTAGTTCGAGTTGTTGACCGCCGAGCAGGTGCTGTCGTTCATCAGCACGTCGGCGGTGGTGTTGATGATGATGTCCGAGGTCAGGGACGAGACCTTGTAGGAGCCGCCCGTCGCGGGGAAGAGCGTGGCGCACGTCGTCTTGATGGAGTTGTCGGTGTTCAGGCAGTTGCCGCCCTTGCCCGTCACCACCGCGAGGTTCGCGGCGCTCGTGGTGTCCAGCGTGATGCGGACGCGCACCTGGATCGGGTGCTTGCACTGGCACTTCGCCTGGCTGAAGAAGCGGGCGAGCTCCGTCGAGGAGACGAGGTGGGTCCCATCGTAGATCTCGATGGCGGTGACGCCGAACGCGGCCTCGGCACGGCCAGCAGCGAGCGACAGGAGGAGGGCCAGGACAACAGGAGAGAGCAGGCGCATGCCGCGGCCAGGCTGCAACGGCCATGCCATCGGATTCGCCGGGAGCTTACTCATAGGGTCATACCTTCTCGACGGTTACGAGCCAGGCGGGCGCCGGGTCGACGCGCCCCGCTGCCAAATTGGCAGCCATTCTGCACACAGTCGGCCAGAAGTGCAATGCCGCCCCGGGCTGGACCGCGCAGACGGGACGGACGGACGGACCAGACCGGACCGGACCGGACCGGACGGACGGGCCGGAGCTGACCGACCGTGGGTACGGGCCGGCTCGACCGCGGAGCCCTACCCGGCCAGGATGGGCTTCCCTTTCTTCACCGCGCGGACCAGCGCCTCGTGGTCGAGCTCCTCGGTGTTGAAGGGGGAGACGAGCGCCGCCTCGGCGAGCTCGCGCTTCCTGAAGGCTTCCTCGTCGAGGGTGCCCTCGCTGCGCTCGATGACGCGCGCCCTCGGCTTCTTGCCGAAGGCGAGGGTGCCCCCGTCTGTGGCGATGATGGCCCGCGCGGTGGTCGGGCCCTTGACCGCGAGCCCGCCAGCGTCCGAGACGCCGGCCAGGATGTACTCGGCGACCTCGAGCGCGCCACCGACCCAGAGCTGCGCCTCCTCTGCGACCGAGACGCTCCTCGCCCGCAGCGTGCCCGTCACGAGCAGCACCGCGCCGCCGTCGACCTGCTTGAAGTCGAGGAGGCCCTCTACTTCGAGGTCCCCGTCGATGACATAGACGCCCGCGTAGTCCCCCGACGAGCCGATCGCGACGTCGCCGGCGCAGCGCACGGAGCCCTCGTGCACGAAGACCTCCTCCGGCTCTTCGCCGAAGATGTCCTCGAGCGCCAGGTCGAAGCCCCGCGGGGGCGGCTCGTCGCTCTGCCCGTCCGCGAGCTCGAAGCGCTCGCCTGCCTCCGTGAAGGGGATCGCCGTCCACGTCGATAGCTTGCGGAAGCCCTTGTGCGGTCTGCCCATGTTCACCTCGGGGCGCCAGGCGGCACCGGGGCCGCGGGTCGGCGCAGGGCGCACCGCACCTCGTGCAGGAGCTCGGCCAGCTCGCGGCCGCCCTCCGCCTCGCCGTAGCGCGCGGCGTAGTAGCAGCCGGTGAACCGGTCAACCAGCGCCAGCGGCTCGAAGCGCCGTCGCGCGAGCTCCTCGACGAACTCACGCGGCGTCAGCCCCGGCGGCTTGGCGTGCCCGGCGCGGGCGAGGAGGGCGAGGAGCCGGCCGTAGAGCTGCGCTGCAGGCGAGGCCAGCGCCCGGCGTCCCGACGGCGGCTTGACGCCGCGGGGGCGGCGCCGCCTGCGCAGCAGCACGACGGCCAGCAGGACCAGGAGGCCGAGGCCGAGCAGGTGCCAGCGGTGCCGCGAGATCCAGCCACCGCCGCCGCCCCGCGTGCCGGAGACGAAGCGCTGCACCTTGCGCAGCGCGGAGACCTGCTGGCCGAGGTCGTACTCGAGGACGTAGCGGTACCAGCGCATGCGCAGGTTGTCGAGGAACTGCCGCACGCCGGCGAGCGGGCCGGCCTCGCTGGAGGCCGCGGTGCCCGACGGCGTCGGGTCGAAGGTCACCCAGCCGACGTTGGAGAAGAGCACCTCGACCCAGGCGTGCGCGTCGCCCTGCCGCACCGCCAGGTACCTGCCGTACGGGTTCCAGCTCCCCCCGGCGAAGCCGTTCACGTTGCGCGCGTGGATGCCGAGGCTGCGCAGCAGCAGCGTCATCGCCGACGCGAAGTACTCGCAGTGCCCGCGCCGCGTGACGAAGAGGAACTCGTCGACGGGCTCGAGGCCGGGGGTGTGCTTGAGCTGGAGCGTGTAGCGGTACTCGCGGCGGAGGTAGGCCTGCACCGCCAGCACCTGCTCGTAGACCGTGCGCCGGCCCGCGGCGATGCGCCGCGCGAGCTCCCGCACGCGCGCCGGCAGCTC
>JAKLHH010001132.1 GCA_022710245.1 Myxococcota bacterium | reverse complement strand
ACGCACTGAACCGACGCACTGAACCGACGCACTGAACCGACGCACTGAACCGGCGCACTGGACAGCCACGAGTCAGGTGACGATGATGGGGCATGCGTCATCGCCTGGTGTGGCTCGCCCTCCTGACGTGCTCGTGTGTGCGCGGTGGGTTCGAGGAGCGCGAGCGGATCCTCCACGGCGACGCCCGTCGGGATCGCCCCGGCGAGGCGACCTCTGATCGACTCCCTGAGCAGCGCGCCAGCGACGGCGCGCCGTGCTCGAGCTGGGGCGCCTTCTCCTCGCCGACCCGGCTCGGCTCCGTCAGCAGCACCTTCGACGACTGGAGCCCCTCGCTGGGCGCGGGGGGCCTCACCCTCGTGCTGGCCTCCTACCGGCCGGGCGGGCCTGGCGACAGCGACCTCTTCCAGGCCGCGCGCGCCGACCCGGCCGCGGCCTTCAGCGCGCCGACCCCGATCGCCGTCGTCAACTCGGCCAGCTACGACAGCTCCCCGGTCCTCTCGGTCGACGGGCGCACGCTGCTCTTCTGCAGCACGCGCGGCGGCACCGATCTGACCGTGTGGATCGCCACCCGCGCCGACCCGGGCGCCAGCTTCGGGGCGCCCTCGCTGCTGGCGGGGGTCAACGGGCCGGGTGGCACCACCACCTGGCCCCACCACCTCGCGGCCGACGGGCTGAGCCTCTGGCTGGTGAGCGACCGCGACGGCAGCGAGGACATCTACGTCGCCACCCGCGCGAGCGCCGACGCCCCCTTCGCTGCGCCGGTGCCGGTGCCGTCGCTGAGCAGCAGCAGCGAGGAGTGCGGCGTCTGGCTCTCGCGGGACGGCCTGGAGGCCTTCTTCGGCTCCGCCCGGCCGGGCGGCCTGGGCAGGCTCGACCTCTGGGTGGCGCGGCGAACGGACCGCGGCGCGGCCTTCGGCGCGGCGGAGAATCTGAGCGCCCTCAACACGAGCTGGGACGACGCCTTCCCCACGCTCTCGGACGACGGCCGCACGCTCTACTTCAACCGTGACACCAGCACCGGCGGTGGGCGCGACGCGGACCTCTGGATCGCCACGCGCAGCTGCCTCTCGCCCTGAGCGGTGTGTGAGCGTCGTGCCCTGCCTCGACGAGAACCTCGCGCTGCAGTTCGTCCAGGGCCTCCTCGGCGAGGAGCGGGCCCGGGAGGTGGAGCGCCACGCGGCGGGCTGCGCCGAGTGCCGCTGGCTGCTCGCGGCGGCGGCGGGCGCCCCGGCCGACGAGTCCTTGACCACGCCCGAGGCTGCGCCCGCGTCGCTGCTCGCCCCGGCCGCTGCGGTCGACCAGCTGCTCGCCGGCGACTACCGGCTGGAGCGCCTGATCGGCGGCGGCGGGATGGGCACTGTCTACGAGGCGTCTCACGCCCGCCTCCCTCGGCGCTTCGCCGTGAAGCTCCTCGTCGAGGGGCTGCAGGCGAGCCCCGAGGCGGTCGCCCGGCTGCGCCGCGAGGCCGAGATCACCAGCCGGCTCTCGCACCCGCACATCGTGCAGGTGCTGGACTTCAACACCACCGAGCGCGGCGTCCCCTTCGTGGTGATGGAGCTCCTCGAGGGGGAGTCCCTCGAGGAGCGGCTGCGCCGCGAGCGCCTCCTCTCCCGCGAGCTGTTCTCCACGGTCCTGCGCCAGGCCACCTCGGCCCTCGGCGCCGCGCACGAGCAGGGAGTGGTCCACCGGGACCTCAAGCCGAACAACCTCTTCCTCTGCGCCGTCGAGGGAGGGCGGGTGCACCTCAAGGTGATGGACTTCGGCATCTCCAAGGTGATGGGGCACACCTCGGAGCTGACGCGGGACACCGCGGTGCTCGGCTCGCCCGGATACATGTCTCCCGAGCAGGCGCGCGGGGAGTCGGCCGAGGCGGATGCGCGGGCAGACATCTTCTCGCTCGGCGCCATCGCCTACCGCATGCTGGCCGGGCGCAAGCCCTTCGCGGGCGACTCGGTGCCCGCCATCCTCTACCAGGTGGTGCACGAGCCACCGAGGCCAACGCCCGAGTGGCAGGAGGTGCCGCGCGCGCTGCAGCGGGTGGTCCTGCGCGCCCTGAGCAAGGAGCCGCCCGCGAGGCAGCGGTCGATGTCCGAGCTGTGGGCGGAGCTCGAGGCGGCGCTGCGGCTCTCTGGCCACGAGGGTGCGCCGGCCGTCGCCTCCCGCCGCCGACCGAGGCGACGCTCCTGGCTGCTCGGCGCGGCGGCGCTGGCCGCGCTGAGCGGGCTCGGCGCCAGCGCCCTCTACCTGCGGTTCGCCTCGCGCTCCTCCGGCAGCGACGCTCGCGTCGCGACCCCGACCCCCCCGGCCCCCCTGGCGAAGGACGCCGGGCCGGACTCGCGGGCCGCAGCGGATGGCCCCACGCCCGCCGACGCCGAGGCGCCGGCGCCCGACGGCCGCGCTCCTCATCGCCGTGTCCGTCACGGGTGGCTCACCATCCAGAGCAAGTCGGTGGACGGGCGCTACCTCTGGGCCCAGGTCTACCTCGACGGCCGCAAGCTCGGGCTCACCCCGATCCTCGGCCGCCGCCTGCCCGCCGGACCGCACGAGGTGCAGCTCCGCAGGAACGGCTACGTCACCAGCACCCGCCACATCGTCGTGCGCGCTGGCGCCCGTGAGGTCGTCAGCCTGCCGCTGGTCCCCGGCCGCTGAATCAGGGATCGTGATTCTCGAACAGCTCACAGTTGGCGGGTCGGTCCGGCCCGATCACTGACGCTCGAGGGCGCCCACGTCGGGCGCCGCCCCGACGGGCGTGAAGCTCCCGTCGAGGTCCAGCGCGTAGCCGAGCGGCGTCGCGTGGTCGACCGCCGGCGAGCCCGCCTGCAGGTGGAAGTCGGAGCCCGGCGCGACGAGGAGCGGGTCGGCCTGCTGGCTGTGGCCGTCCTGGCCGCTGGCGGCCTGGAAGGCGGCGAGGCTGGTGTGGGCGGTCCCGCCCCAGGTGAGGTGAGGCGTCGCGCCCGAGTAGAGGTTGTAGTCGCTCTGGCCGGAGGTCGAAGGGTTGGTGAAGATCGCGCCGGCGCCGTTCACGCAGAGGTTGTTCTTGAACTCGGCGAAGCTCGCCCCGGCCACGGACTCGAAGCAGACGTTGTCGGTGCTGTCGGTGGTGAAGATGGTGTTGTGGTGGTAGCGGCCGCCGCTGGCGCAGGGGCCGTCGCAGGCGTTGTAGATCCCGGGCATGGAGCCGTAGAAGAGGTTGTG
>JAKLHH010001131.1 GCA_022710245.1 Myxococcota bacterium | reverse complement strand
GTTCTCGATGTTCTGGCCGGGCTTGCGGGGCTTGGTCGTGGTCGGCGGGGCGATCTCGATGATCAGACCGGGCTTGCCGGGCTTGGTCGTGCCGGGCTTGGTCGGCGGGGCGATCTCGATGATCAGACCGGGCTTGCCGGGCTTGGTCGTGCCGGGCTTGGTCGGCGGCGCGATCTCGATGATGGGGCCGGGCTTGCCGGGCCTGTACTTGTTCAGCGGGCCGACCTCCATGATGGGGCCGGGCTTGTGCTTGTACGAGTAGGCTGGCTTGTTGACGTAGCCCTGACCCTTGTAGGCGAGGGCCGAGGTTGCGGCGGTGGCACCGACGGCGGCCATGGCGCCGGCGGCGACGATCTGCTTCCACGGATTCTTGACCATAGGGCTACCCCTTCCCGTTCATACGCGGCGCTGGTTTGGCTCCGCTGGTTCGTTCGTGCTCGTGCCGAGCGGAGAGCCGCTCCAGGCGCGGCCGGGACATGAGCAGGACCCATGCCAGCGGAGCTCGCTCACCTCCCGTTGCAGCATCCAGCGGCCGGCGCGCGGAAGCAGGCGAGATCGCGCGCGGGCTCAGGTGGGGCGCGGAGCGGCCTCAGATCCCCTGGCCGGGTGGCTCGCCAGGATCCTCACCGAGATTCGAAGAGCCAGGTTGCGCCGCCGGGCGGCGCGGTGATCAGGTGGCCAGCTGGCGCAGCAGGGGCGGTTCAGCCGCCCGCGGCGAGCGCGCGGGTCTTGAGCAGCGCGAGGAGGGTGTGGCTGACGAAGTCGACCCGCACCTCGGTGAGGAAGAGCGCGGCCCTGACCCCACCCACCGCGCGCTCGGGCTCGGCCAGGCAGAAGGTGTCCTCCTCGCGGATGATGAGCTGGCTGGTGAAGCGGAGCGCGCCGGCGCAGGCGTGGAGGTAGCGAAGGGCGCGGTCGCGCTCGCCGAGCCGCGCGGCGAGGCGCCCTCCCTCGGCGAGGCCCTCGGCGAGGAAGGCGCTGTGGAAGCTTAGCCCCTCGGGGAGGAGGTCGCAGAGGAAGGCGCCGCTCCGCTCCTGCTGCCAGGGCAGCGCGTGCTCGCAGAGCGCGAAGGCGAAGTCCTGCAGGCCTGCCTCGGACGCTCCGCGATGAAGGGCAAGCTCGTGCAGCGCGGCCCAGGCCTGCGGCTGCCAGCCCACCATGCCCCAGGGGTGGAGGAGGCGGAACCGTCGCTGGTAGAAGCGCAGGCAGGGCTCGAGCCCCTCGGCGAGCGCGTGGTCGCCGCGGACCGCGTGGCGCGCCAGGGCGAGCAGGACGATGCCGGGGAAGAAGTCGTGGTCGGCCTCGAGCCCGCGCGCCTCCTCGGCCACCGCCACGCGACCGTCCGGCTGTACCAGGGCGCGGACGCGCCGGGCCAGCGCAGCCGTGCGCTCGTCCTCGGCGAGCCGGCCCCCGCTCGCGGCGAGCGCGAGGAGCAGCAGGGCGTCAGCCGTGGGGTCGTGGTCCTCGCCGACGCCGAGGCGCGCGAGCCCGTCCTCGCCCACCACGACCTGCTCGAGGCAGGCGCGCAGCCCGCGGCGGGCCGCCTCGCGCCAGGCCTCGCGCCCGAGGGCGCGGCCGGCCTCGTCGAGCGCCCAGGCGGCGTGGATGCGCCGCGCGGCGCCGCCGGTCTGCACCTCGCCGGTGTGCGGCCAGTAGCCGTAGGCGGGCAGGCCGTCCTCGGCGAGCTGCCGCTCGAGGTACGCGGCCAGGCGCTCCGCGTCCTCGGTCCAGCGCGCCTCCGGGTAGGGCTCCTCGCCGCGGTCCGGGAAGCCGAAGTGGAGGCGCGAGAGCGGGCGGCTCGCCCGCGGCTGCTCGAGCCAGCTGACGGTGGCGTAGGTGGCCCAGGCGTGCGGCGGCTCGGGGTTGCCCGCCTTCTCGAGGAGGGTGCGCGCGGTCTCCTCCTTGTCGAGGTCGCGGTAGACGGTGACGAGGGGCAGCAGCATGTCGCCGGCGCCGCCGTGCTCGAGGGAGATCGAGTCGAGCCCGCGCCGGAGCTTCGCCGCCGCGTCCTCGAGCGAGACCTGCCCGAGCGCCTCCTGGTCGTGGAGCACCGAGACCGAGAGCGCGAGCTCGGCGGCGGGGACGCCGGCGCGCGCCGGGGCGTAGCGCTCGTCGCGCCAGGCCACCTCCGCCGCCTGACGCAGGCACGACTCCAGCGAGTCACCGAACGCGAGGCCGCAGCCAGCGAAGCCGTGGTGAAAGAGCGTGACGCCGAGCGTGTAGACCGGGGCGGGGATCAGGTCGTCGGGGATCGGAGCGGCGCCCCGCACGTCGGGCGGTGGCGGGGAGCTGCCGCGACCAACCATCGGCTCGCCGGCCACCTGGCGCGTGCCTGCCTCCAGCGCGAGGAGGTGCGCGCGGGCGCGCGCGGTCAGGCGCCGTCCGATCTCGGCGTCGCGCGTCCAGGCCAGGGCGGGCTCCTCGGAGGCGCCGTAGGGGAGCCAGTACGCGCCCGGCTCGATCAGCTTGCTCACCGTGTGGCGGTAGAGCTCGTGCGGCTCGTGGTCGGCGAGGTGGGCGTTGGTCCAGCGCGCGTGGTGGTACTGCTCGACCTCGCTGATGAAGTTCTGCGTGTTGGGGAGCGCGCCGCCGACCCGCTCGCCGCCGCGGCTGCGCACCAGCACCGCGTAGCGGCTGAAGTCGAGCTCGCCGGGGGTGACGCGCTCGAGCGGCCCGAGGAAGCTGACGCCGATCTTCAGCTTGCGCAGGAGCTCGCCGGTCAGGTCGTCCAGTTCTTCGAGGCTGGAGACGGTGGCGAGGACCAGGTCGCGGCAGGGGTCGGCGTCGGCGGGATCGAGGTGGAAGAAGCCCTCGCGCACGAGCCGCTTGTTGCCCTCGCGCTGGCGGAAGCTGACGAAGACGCCGCCCCGCCCCTCGACCTCACGATCGAAGCGGCGCGGCGGGCGCGGGGTGCGACCGCCGCTGGCGAGCCAGCGCTCGGCCACGCGACGCGCGGCGGTGGCCGGGTGGAGCCCGTCGGGGAGCGCCGGCTCGTCCCAGACCTCGGGGAGGAGCGCGCGGTAGGTGAAGGGCTCGCCCGGCCCCATGGCACCGAGGTCGGCCACCACGTCGAAGAGGCAGCTCACCTTGTAGCCCGCCGCGCCGAGGCGCTCGAGCCCGCCGCCCCAGGGGAAGCTGGCCAGGCAGAGCCCGCCCTCGACGCGCACGCCCTCGGCCTCGAGCGCCTCGATGGCGCGCAGCA
>JAKLHH010001130.1 GCA_022710245.1 Myxococcota bacterium | reverse complement strand
CAGCAGAGCTTCCCGCCGGCGCGCTTCACGGTCACCAGCTACGGCAGCAAGTATGCGCCGCCGATGCTCGGCGACTCGACGGTGTACGCCACGATGGCGACCACCGCGTTTGATGACTTCAGCAAGAACATCGTGCAGCACTTCGGGATCCCCACCACCACGACGGCGCCGGTCGCGGCGCCGAGCGCTCCGGGCACCCCGAGCATCCCCGGGCTGCGCAGGCCGCTGCTGCCGCGCACCGCGCCGGCCGCGCTGCCGTCGGGGGGCCGCTGGCGGTAAGGCGTCCCTCCCCTCTTTCGCCTTCGTCCCTCGTCTCTCGCCGCACGCTCAGGGTTTAGTGACCACGTACTCGTCGCCCCGAGCCCTGCAGCCCGCGATCCATCGCGCTTGGTTGCGGATGGCTGGCGTGTGTGAGGCGAGGGGCCCTCCAGGGGGGTGCTCAAGGGGTTGAGTCGGCGCAGACCAGCGCGGACGATCTGCGCGAGCGCAGCCGCAGCCGCGGCCGCCGAGCCCGAGATCCAGTTCAAGGTGGGCTATGTCGTCTTCCCGTCGGGTCAGATCTACGTGCTCGCAGGTAGGCGGCGCGAAAACGCCAGCTCGGCCACCCCGTCGACGGGGCTCGTAGCCGGGGGGGACCCGGTGTGCCTCGCGCAGCCAGCCGCGGGCAACGGACGGCCTCCACGAGGTGCGCGCAGGCCCTCACGAGGCGCGCGCAGACGTCCCTCGAACGCGCGCGAGGGGTGGCAGGTCGCCAGCGCCTGCCTGGCGAGACGCCGGATGCGGCCCCCCGAGCTCAGCTCGTGTTCCGCCAGGGCCTGCAGGCGCCTCACCTGGACACTTTGACCATCTGGTGAGCCGCCGGGAGGCGAGGTGGGAGGTCTGCCGGCGCCTCGCCAGACGCGCGGGCGGCTCGCCAGACGCGCGGGCGGCTCGCCAGGGACGTGCCGGCGGCTCGCGGGCCATGGGCGGTGGTCGGCCAGTCAGTCAGTGCGGGTGCTGCGGGAGCGGGTCACGCGACGGCTACTCGTCTGAGCTCGCTGGCGGCGGAACGCCCTCGGTGCCGCCGGCGCCTGGATCCGCCACGCGACTCGGGCGCCGCCCGTAAACGTGGTCGAGGCGGTAGCGCTTCTCGCGCATGGGGTCGTCGGGGTAGGCGGCGAGGCCCTGGGCCGAGACGTAGATCATCGCGTCGAGGAGCAGCCTCGCGAGCCGCTGCTGCGTCCGCGTCTCCATGCCGCCGTCGGCGGCGGTGAGGCGCGCGGACGAGCGCGTCTCGCGCTGCTCATCGATGAGCTGGCGCGCACGCACGACGAGCGTGTCGACCCGCGCCCGGTCGGGGAGCTGCTCATGAAAGGCATCGACCTGGTTGAGCACCTCATCGAGCCGCATCATCACGACGTTGAGCCGGTTCGATCGGGTGCTCTGCAGGGAGAAGAGCATCTCCGGCAACCCGGCAGCGTGCGCGATGCCGGCGAGCGCGCGACGGATCCTCAGCAGCTCCTTGCGCGCAGCCTCGGCCTGTCCCACCGCCGCGGCGCTGAGCGCGGCTACCTGCTCGCGGCGCGCGGCCAGCGGCGCGAGCTGATCGCGGAGCAGCTTGATGCGGGTCAACATGCCGGCCGAGATCGCGTACCCGCGGCTCCGCAGGTCGTTCAGATCCTCCGAGGCAGAGAGCATCTCGTCAGCGTCCGCGATGAGGTCTGCCAGCGCCGCCGAGACGCGCGTGAAGCTGTCGCCCATCATGGCCGCCTCCGCCTGGAGCTGGTCGAGGGTCGGCTCCTGCGGCGCGACGGTGGGGAGAGTCGAAGGGAGATCGTTCATGGTCAGCTTCCTCGCCATCTGTCACTCCTCCTGTACGGTTGCGCGGCATCGTTGTCCGCGCGGTCGGGCGAAGTCAAGCGCGGAGCGGGCGGAGCGGGCGGAGCGGGCCCGCACGAGCACGCCTGCTCCGTGGGCTCCAGCGTCGCTCGCGATCTGGCAGCGCTGCACCAGCTCCCCAGCGCGCTTCGCTCTTGACGGCGCTCTCTGCGCTTCGCTAACGTGAAGCCACTCGATCGGGGACAGAAGGCACGGGAGGGGACCGCACACATCCGCAGCAGGCATGACAAGGGGGCGGTCTCTCCGTTTGCGCGTTTGGCAGCAGGCAGTAGCTCTCACCGAAGGAGGAGGACTGCATGGAGAGAAGTCAGCGCTTGAGGAGAGTGGTTTTTTTCTCGACCCTTTGGGTAGCAGTGCCAAGCTGCGTGGACCCGCCGCCGGTCGCTAGCACGAGCCGCGCCGTGTCGATCTCACCCGAGGCGCGCCGGGAGGCCGCGCTCAACGATCTCCTCTCGCTGAGCAGCTACACAAGCTCCGCCAAGAGCCAGCTCGAGCCCCGGCTGGGCGTCCGGGTGAGCAGCACCGATCGAGGGACGATCGGGCACATCGCCGGCCCCGGCTTCGCCGAGCCGACCTCGCTCAAGTCGGGCACCGACAAGGACCACGCGATCGCGTTCCTCACGGAGCACAAGGGACTCCACGGGCTCGACCTCGCCGACGACACCTACGAGGTGGTGACCGTCAAGCCACGCAAGCTCGGCGGCTCCTACGTCCGGCTGCGGCAGAAGCACCTCGGCCTCGAGGTCCAGGGCGACTCGGTCACGGTCGTGGTGGACGGCAACCACAAGATCGTCGGCTTCATGGGGCGGACGAGCCCCGACATCCAGGCGAGCCCGGTCGCCGCGGTGGCGGCCTCCGCGATCACGAGCGCGCTGAGCACGAAGGGAGACGTCGTCACCGTCGCCCCTGAGCTCGTCTACGCGGACCTCGAGCCACTTCGCGCCGCGAACGGCGGCGCGGTGCCGCTGGTCTGGCGCGCGGCGGTGCAGCGGGCCACGGACGGCGTGAAGGTGATCCGCTACCACGACGCGCAGTCGGGCAAGCAGCTCCACGAGGAGCTCTCGGACGCGCGACACTTCTGCTCGAGCAGCTGCACGAGCCCCTGGTTCTGCAGGGAGGTGGTGTGGGGGACCGACAGCCGGGTGGAGGACGTCTGCAACGGCGCACCGACGACGTGCACCTGCTTCGGCGTGCCCTGGACCTGTGGCCCGCTCTGCTATCCGTTCCTGCAGGAGCCTGCGCTCTGGGACGGGCAGCAGAAGTTCCTCGACTACATCAAGTTGCGCTTCAACAGGCTCAGCTGGAACGGCGACAACAACGACCC
>JAKLHH010000113.1 GCA_022710245.1 Myxococcota bacterium | reverse complement strand
CGTGGCCTCCCCCATCAGCCCCTCATCGGCGGGCTGGAAGGGGCGGTCCTCGCGCCGGTCCGCGCAGAGCACGCCGCGCAGGTGCGCGCCCTCGAAGACCGGCACGCCGACGAAGGCGCCGACCTGCTCCGGCCCGGCGTAGTAGGGGATGCCGCGCGAGCCGTGGCGCGGGGCGCGCAGGTTGAGGAGGATGCGGTTCTTCACCACGCCGCCCAGCGCGCCGGCCGAGGCCGGGATGGGGACCTCGCTGACCATGGTGGAGTCGGTGGCGAGCTCCTTGATGCGCAGGCGCTCGCCGCTGTCGTCGAGCCAGAGGAGGACGCAGGTCTGCAGGTCGAGCGACTTCTTCAGCAGCTCGAGGACGAAGAACATCCCCTGGTGGATCGACTCGACCGCCCCCTGCGCGAGCTTCTGCTCCTCCTCGGCGCGGTCCCGGCGCTCGCCCGAGGAGAGCGCGCTGGAAATGAGGCGGAAGTCGCGCGCCTCCTCGCGCATGGCGCGCACCTCGTCGTCGAGGCGCTGGCGGTGCTCCTTGCGCCGCCGCGCCACCTCACCCTGCAGCAGCACCTGGTAGGCGAGCGAGAAGACGAGGAGGTAGGCGCAGCGCACGGCGAGCGGCTCCCAGTGCGCGGGGAGCTCGCCCGCGGCCCAGTGGATGGTCCCCTGCAGCGCCAGCGCGGCGCCGGTCAGCACCATCCCGACCCAGCGCACGTTGAAGCCGACCAGGTAGGCGAGCGAGGCGTAGACGGCCGGCTGCAGCCAGGAGCCCGGGCCGCCGGTGAGCTGGATGGCGACATAGAGGTTGGCGAGCAGCAGGAGGCCGGTCTCGAGGCGGTCGACCTGCTGCGTCCGCTCGTGCTGGCGGACGGGTCGCCCGAGGAGCGCGCGGAGCAGGAGCAGCAGCGCGAGCACCCCGGCGGCGACGCACTCCGCCCAGAGCTCTCGGCTCGGGCGCAGGCGGCAGAAGCTCCCCAGCGCGAGGAGGGCGCCCGCGCCAGCAGCCGCGAGGAAGCCGTGGCGCTCGTTCAGGAACCGGCGGAGATGATAGAGAGCTCTTGCCATCTGAGTCTCGATCTCGGCTGCGATCACTCGAACTGAAAGACCAGGTCCTCGGGGCGCACCAGCCCCAGCTCGTCCCGGGCCACCCGCTCGATCGCCGCCCGGTCCTCGCGCAGCGCGTGCGCTCGCCCGCGCAGGCGATGGTTCTCCTCCTGCAGCTGCCGGTTCCGCTCGTCGAGGTCGCGCAGGTCGCGCTCCAGGCGGAGCGTCCGCGTCAGCCCCTGTGGCCCGTAGGCACGGTAAGGCAGATAACCGATTCCGACCGCCAGACCGAGCGCCAGGAGCAGGCGCACGGACCATCGCTGGATGATCCGCCTCATCGGGCTTCCTGTCGGAGATCAAAAGGCTTTTCGAAGAACAGGCCCACGGTGTCATCGATTATATCGGCCGGGGGATCGCTGTCCAAAATTCGCCCTCTATCGCGGCGCGTCGGAGTCAGGAAGGCCCTGCATTCAGCCAGAAACGTGCAGCCAGGGGTCCACTGGCACCGCAGCCTGACGGCGGCCGGGGAGGACGCCGGCGGGTCACCTGCTGCGGAGCGTGTGTGCGGCCCCGTAGATGAGGACGAGGGCGATCACCGTCAGCAGGATGCCGAGCACGCGAGCCCATCCTCCTCGCCGTTCGGTCGGTGGCGACTTCAGGAGCAACTCCGAGGCCATCGGGTGGTTCTTGAACCCGAGCTGGATTCGCCCGCGAACGATGGCAGGCAGGCTGACGACGAGACAGAGGGCGGCGACAATGAGGAGGACGATCGCTTCACCCATGAAGAAAACCTAGCTTGGATCACGGCCACGGAGCAACCACCGATGCCACGCCAAATCGCAATCGCCCGACGCGCCCAGCGGTGGCGTCAGTCCGCGGCGCCGTGCCGTGGCAGCGACGGCGCCAGCCGGCCGAGCGGGACGGTAACGGCGCAGCGCTCGCTCTCACGCCAAGGCGGTGGACACCACCCCCGCTCGCCACGTAACGTGGAGCCTTCCCCGCCCACCAAGCAGTGGACCGACCACAGAGGAGCAAGGAGCAGCCATGGCCAGCCTGCAGATGGAGACGCGTCGGAAGCTCTCGCCCGGCAAGAACTACCCGCTCGGCGCCACCCTGAACGAGGGGGGCGTGAACTTCGCGCTCTACTCCAAGCACGCGCGCGCCGTCTACCTCCAGCTCTTCGACCGCGCCGACGGGCCAGCCACCGACACCATCCGGCTGGACCGCTGCACGAAGTTCGTCTGGCACGTGTTCGTGCACGGGCTCAAGGCCGGGCAGCTCTACGGCTACCGCGTCGAGGGAGACTTCGCGCCGGGCGCCGGGATGCGCTTCAACGCGAACAAGCTGCTGCTCGACCCCTACGCGAAGGCGGTGACCGGCAAGGCGGTCAACCGGGACAACCTCCTCCTCGGCTACGATCCCTTCTCGCCCGCGCGCGACCTCTCGCTGGACACGCGCGACAGCGCGCCGGCCATGCCCCGCTGCGTGGTGGTCGACGAGAGCTTCGACTGGCAGCGGGTGCCGCGGCCCGAGCACGCCCTCGAGGAGCTGATCATCTACGAGGTGCACCTGAAGGGCTTCACCGCGCACCCCTCGTCGAAGGCCAAGCAGCCCGGCACCTACCTCGGCTTCATCGACAAGATCCCCTACCTGAAGGAGCTGGGGGTGAACGCGGTGGAGCTCCTGCCGATCCACGAGCTCTACGTCGAGGACTTCCTGCACGAGCGCAAGCTGACCAACTACTGGGGCTACAACACGCTCGGCTTCTTCGCGCCCGAGTGGTCCTACGGCACGAGGAGCTCGCTCGGCTGCCAGGTGAGCGAGTTCAAGACGCTGGTGCGCGAGCTGCACCGGGCGGGGATCGAGGTCATCCTCGACGTGGTCTACAACCACACCGCCGAGGGCAACGAGCTCGGCCCCACGCTCTCGCTCAAGGGCGTCGACAACGCCTCCTACTACACGCTGACCGGCGGCCTCGGCGAGTGGGGCCGCTACTACATGAACTACACCGGCTGCGGCAACAGCCTGAACCTCGCCAGCCCGCCCGCGATCCGGCTGGTGATGGACTCGCTGCGCTACTGGGTCGAGCAGATGGGCGTCGACGGCTTCCGCTTCGACCTCGCCTCGGTGCTCGGCCGCGAGCGCGATCAGTTCCACGGCGGCGGCTCCTTCTTCGACTGCGTCGCGCAGGACCCCGCGCTCCATGGCACCAAGCTGATCGCCGAGCCGTGGGACCTCGGCACCTACCAGGTCGGCAACTTCCCCGTCGACTGGTCGGAGTGGAACGGGCGCTTCCGCGACACCCTGCGCAAGTTCGGCAAGGGCGACGCGGGGCAGGTGCGCGAGCTCGGCTGGCGGCTGACCGGCTCGGCGGACCTCTACGGCGACGACGGACGCTCGGCGTACAACAGCGTCAACTTCATCACCTGCCACGACGGCTTCACGCTCTGCGACCTGGTCTCCTATAACGGCAAGCACAACGACTGCAACCTCGAGGGCAACCGCGACGGCGCCGACGACAACAGCTCGTGGAACTGCGGCTGGGAGGGCCCGAGCACCGACCCCGAGGTGCTGCGGCTGCGCCGGCAGCTGGCGAAGAACCAGATCTGTCACCTCCTCTTCTCGCTGGGCACGCCGATGCTCCTCGGCGGCGACGAGTTCCTGCGCAGCCAGGGCGGCTGCAACAACGCCTACTGCCAGGACAACGAGATCGGCTGGCACAACTGGGAGGACGCGGTCCGCAACGCGGACTTCGTCGACTTCGTGCGCAAGGCGATCGCCTTCAACAAGCGGCACACCATCCTGCACCGGCGCAAGTACCTCTCCGCCGACTGCGGCAGCAACGACGTCCCCGACCTGCTCTGGTTCTGCGCCGACCGGCCGGAGGTGCCCTGGGCGGACCCGGAGGTGCGCACGCTGAGCTACCAGCTCGACGGGAGCGAGGAGCCCTCTGAGCTCGGCGACTATCGCCTCTTCTTCATCCTGAACGGCGGGCACGACCTGCAGCGCGCGAACGTGCCGCCCCTCGACGCGAAGAAGAAGTGGTACCGGGTGGTGGACACCAGCCTGCCGGCGGGCGAGGACTTCAAGGTCCCTGGCCGCGAGATGCTGCTCGACCCGTGCGACCACTACCTGATCAACCCGCGCTCGACGGTGGTGCTGATCGGGCGCTGAGCCCACCTCCCCTGCCTCCGGCTCGAGGTCGCCTCCGCTCAGCCTGCCGTCAGCTGCGCGGCGAGCGCGGGCGGGAGCTCGTCGACGCGGGCGAGCAGGAGCGGCACGTACTCCGGGTGCAGGGTCACCGCGGCGAGCTCGACGACGGCGTCGAGCAGGGAGCGCTCGTCCGGGGAGAGGCGGCTCCTGGGCTTCAGCAGCAGTCGCTGCTTCACCGCGCGGACAGCGCGCGCGCGGACAGCAGCGATGCTCGACGCGAGCAGGCAGCGCGCG
This sequence comes from Myxococcota bacterium, assembly GCA_022710245.1. Next base: position 7,299 of record JAKLHH010000113.1, on the reverse strand, counting down.
AGCTCCGGCACGGGTGGGGCGGTGAGCTTGCCCTCGAGCGCCGTCTCGAGGTGTGTCGCCAGGCAGCTCAGCGAGTCCGCGTCCCTGCCCGGCGACGCGGCGAGGCCGCGGAGCTGCTCGAGGAGCCCGGGCGAGAGGTGCTTCTTCTGCAGCGCCACCTTGAGCCCCTCGAGGACGATGGCGCGCTCGTCTGACCGCAGCGCCTCGGCCACCGCGGGCAGCAGGGCCTGCTTGCCGGCGGCGCTGGCCCGCCGGAAGGCCGGGACCAGGAGCCGCGCGGCGGCCGTGCGCACCGCGAGCGGGCCGCTCAGGTGACGGCGCAGGACCTCCCCCGCCTCCGGGTCCTCCTGCGCCACCCCCGCGCCGCGCGCCTCGAGCCACTCCCTGACCTCGCGGAAGAAGTCGTCCCCGCCGCGGAGCTCGAGCATGGCGCCGAGGAGCCGCGCGCCCTCGCCGTGCTCGGCGACGAGCGCCTCGAGGCGCCTGGCCCAGGTCTCGGCGTCGAGCGCGGCCGGGTCCTGCCGGGGACGCAGGCGGCAGCAGACCGGGCAGCGGCACTGCCTCTCGCTCCAGACCCCCACCAGCCACTCACGCTCCTCGGGCGCGAGCGTGTCGACCCTCGTCCAGCCCGAGGCGGAGAGGAGCGTGAGCTCCTCGGCGCTGCTGCCCAGGATCTGCCGGAGCTCCCCGCGCACCGTGGCGAGGATGAAGGTCGTCTGCGGCAGCTCCTCCTCGAGCGTGGGCAGCGTGACGGAGAGGCCGCTCCTGGCAGCGAGCCTGGCGATGCTGCTGCGCCCGCGCGCGAGCCCCAGCCTGAACCAGTGATGGACCGGGATGTGCACGAACTCCGGCTCGCCGAGCTCGGTCGCCGGGAAGGCGTAGGTGAGCGCCCGCGGCGAGACCTCGCGGAGGTCTCCGTCGGGGTAGAACCACATGGCGGGGGCCGTGGGCTGCAGCGTGACGTGGGGGTCCAGCCCGTAGAGCTCCAGCCGGTTGTCCTTGCCGAGGCTGGTGAAGGCCTGCCTCCAGATCTGCGTGTGCAGCGCCTCGAGCTGCTGCGGGGTCGGCGGCGGGGCGGCGGGGTCCTGCGTGAGGGTCAAGGTGGTGTGATCCCAGCGGCGTCGCTTCATGTCAGTCATCTTGGGGAACCTAGCATGGCGCAGCGCTGCGCGAGCATGGTCCTACGAGGCGCGACAGGTGGACTTCCCAAGAGGCGATCGGCGCGCCGCGCCAGCTCCGCGCGGTCCGGGGTTGGTGGCGGATGGCGATGCGGCCGACGAGCGCCCCCTTCGTGAAGGTCAACTCACCGGGGAGCGGCTGCCGACGCTGTGATACCCTCGGTGCACCATGCGCTCCTCACGCGTCCTGCTCTCTGCCCTCCTCGCCTCCTCGCTGCTCTGCTGCGCAGGCCAGCGCTCCGGGCCGTCACCCACGGAGCCTCGGGAGAGGCCAGCCGGGGCACGCGCGCGGCTCAAGCCGCTGCTGGCGCGGTCGCTGCTGGCGCGGGCGATGCGGGGCTCGGCGACTGGGCGCGCGATCTGCGATCAGGTCCGCGAGGCCCTCATCCCCTTGCGCCGCGACCCGGGCACCTTCGTCCGCCACTCGCCAGCGCCTCCCGCCAGACGCCTGGGCACAGCGATGCACCATATCTCCGCGCGCGGGGCGCTGCTTCCTCTCCCGCCGCGGGCCTACGATGTGTCGCTCACCTATCGGTCAGACGGGTTCTTCGAGGTCTCGCTCTTCACCGGAGCCCGGGCGCAGCCGTCGCTGCTCCTGCTCGGGGTGGTCGACACCAGTCCGATGCAGGACGTCTTCGCCCTCGTCGCTGATCGCGATCCCCCTTCGCCCGAGCGCGTGGCGTACACGCGACGGCTCTTCGGCAAGGCGCCAGACCTGCTCGACCTGCTCTCGCTGGGGCTGCGGGTCACTCCCGACACGCTGCGCTGTGATCCGAAGAGCGTCGACCCCGCGCTCCGCGACCTCGTGGTGCTGGCGCTCAAGGTGGCCAGCCCGGGCGAGCAGAGACGCGCGCACCTCGAGCTCGGTGTGCCCGGTTCGGTGCTCGAGCTCGGCGAGGACCCAGGGCGCACGACGATTCGCTACCTCTTCCGCCATGCGGGTCGCGTCTTCACCTACGACTGCTCGCTCGCTGACCGGACGCTCGCCGATGAGCTCGAGGAGGGTTTCCTCCAGCTGGCCTCGCCGACGCGTCCGACGGCGCCGCTGCCTCCTGAGCTGGCCCGGGTCTTCTCCTTCGTCGAGCGGCCGACGCGCGCGGTGGCGCGGACGCTGCTCGACGAGGCCCGACGACGGTCAGGGTCGCGCGGCGCAGCCCAGACCATCGCCTCGCTCGAGCGCTACCTGGCCACACCCTAGCACCGATCGGCCGGGATCGAGGGCGTTGCTCCTGCCAGCTGCTCAGTACTGCCAGCCGACCTGCACGCCACCCACGCCGAGGCTGACGCGCGGGGCGCGCTCGCGCTGCACGAGGAGCGAGGTGGTGAGGAGCGCCGCGCCGGCAGCGGCGAGGCCGATCCCCACCCCGAGCGTGACGTTGGTGGCGAGCTGGTACCGCCGCCCCTCGTCGAGCTGCCCGCGCAGGGACTCGGGGCAGGGCTGGCCGCCGCAGGTGCGCGAGAGGTCGTCGAAGCGGGTGTCCGCGAGGCGCCAGCAGACGATCGAGGCGACCAGGCTCGCGACCCCGAGACCCGCGGTGGTGAAGCCGGCCACGGCGAGCCCCCGTCGCAGGCGCCGCGGCGGCGCTGGCCGCGCGAGAGGCTCCGGCGCGACGGCGCGCGGCCGCGCGGCACGGAGCGCGAGCTCGACCTCGAGCGGCGCACCAGCGCGGAGCTCGAGCTGCCGTCGGACCGAGGCGAGGCCGGGGGCCTCCACCACCAGCTCCCGCCGGCCGGCAGCGACCGGGTGCCGCCGGAGCGGCAGCGACGCCGGGAGCAGCTCGCCGTCGAGGCGCAGGCGCGTCCCCGCCGGCGCGTCGAGGAGCCGCACGGTGAGCCGCGCGAGCTGCGCCTCCAGCTGCGCGAGCTCGGCGGTGGCGGCCTCGCCGGTGGCCGCGTAGCGGGCGCGGTCCGCGTTGCTCGCAGCGAGGCGCGCCGCGAGCTCGTAGTCCAGCGCGGCCTCGGCCGGCTTGCCGAGCTGGCGCAGGCACCGCGCCATGTAGAGCGCGGTGTTGGGCGAGCGCAGCACCGAGAACGAGATGCGGAACGCGGTCAACGCGCCAGCGTAGTCCTTCCCCTCGTAGAGACCGCGGGCCGCGTCGAAGCGCTGCTGCGCCAGCCTCAGCGCCTCGACGTCAGGCTCGGCGCGCGCGGCGCCGCAGGCCAGCAGCAGCGCCACCACCAGTGCTCCTCTCAGCATCACCCACCACGATACCACAGCACGACGCCGGGCGGCTCAGACCTTGGTCGGCCGGTACTCGCCGCTCCCCGGCGTCGGCCGCCGCCTCTGGTGCTTGCGCTTCGGAGGGCGCTTCATCTCCGCAGGGCGGAGGGCCGCGTCGGCGCCGCCGTCCGGCGCGACCTCATCGTCCACGCTGCCGGCGTCCGGCGAGGTGACTGGCTCGACCACCGGGACGGGCACCCGTGCGTCGGGGTAGGCGATCGCCGGCGCGCGAGGCCCGGGGGCAGGATCACGGAGCGCCAGCGCGAGGATCGTCCCGCCCGCGAGGACGAGCGCCGCGCTCACCGCAGCCATCCGCCAGCGACGGCGACGGCGGGGGGCCGGCGTGGGTCCGGGCAGCACCACCGAGGAGGTGGCCGCCTCGCGGACGCGGGCGAGGTCCGCCTCCAGGTAGTGCTGGACGAGGGCGCCCACGCCGCGGTGCGAGGCCGGCGCGACCGCGGCAGCCTCCAGCGCCTCGGCGAAGGCGAGCGCCGACGGGTAGCGGGCGTCGGCGTCGCGCGCCAGGGCGCGCAGGACCACCGGGTCGAGCACGCGCGGCGCCCCGGGCGTCACCACCGAGGGCGCCGGGATCGGCGCGTGGAGCACCGCGTGCAGGATCGCGGCGCTGGCGTCGCCGACGAAGAGACGCCGCCCGGTCAGACACTCCCAGAGCACGACCCCGGCGGAGAAGACGTCCGCGCGCCGGTCGAGCGGGCGCCCCTCGATCTGCTCCGGGCTCATGTACGAGGCCTTGCCCCGGATGACGACGCCGGAGGTCTCGCGCAGCCGCGCCTCAGCCCGCGCGATGCCGAAGTCGGTGATGCGGGCCAGCCCGTCGATCCCCACCAGCACGTTCTGCGGCGACAGGTCACGGTGGATCAGGTTCAGCGGCGCGCCGTCGGCGCCTTGCACCTCGTGCGCGGCGTGCAGACCGGCCAGGACGTCCAGCGCGATGCGGAGCGAGATCTCGGTCGCGACGCGGTGCTGCGGCGTCCGCGCCGCGGCGGCGAGCAGGCGCACCAGCGCCCCCCCCTCGACCCAGTCCATGACCAGGTAGGGCTCGGGCTGTGTGCTGACGTCCACCACCGACACGACGTTCGGGTGCCGGATCAGCGCCGCCAGGCGCGCCTCGTCGAGGAACATGGCGACCAGCTCCTCGTCCTCGACGAGGTGGGGGTGGCAGCGCTTGATGGCGACGAGCCGCTGGAAGCCGCCCTCGGCGGTGGCCCGCCCCAGGAAGACGGAGGCCATCCCGCCCGAGGCGAGCTTGGTCAGCAGCTCGAAGCGGCCGAGCTGGCGCGCTGCCCCCTCCAGGGGCACGAGCTGGGGGCCGGTCAGCGAGGGCACCAGGGAATCATAGCACTGGCGACGGGCGGCCGGGAACACGCCGCGAGCGCGTCGCGCATCAGAGGCCGTGCTTGCGCATCAGCTTGTGCACGTAGGAGCGATCGATCCCGGCGGCCTCGGCGATGCGCGCCAGGCTGCGGCCGTGGCGCTCGAGCATACCCTCGAGGTACGTGCGCTCGAGGTGGTCGAGCCAGCTCTCTCGCAGCTCCTTGAAGGAGACGTCGAGGGGCACCTCGGGGAGCGCCCCGGGCTGCAGCCGGCCGGCGCGCGGCGCCTCCATCCCGTCGAGCCCGGCCCGGCCAAAGGCCATCACTCGGGCCAGGGTGTTGCGCAGCTCGCGGACGTTCCCTGGCCAGGGTCGGCGGCGCAGCTCGGCGAGGAGGTCAGCGCCGAGCGGCGCGCCGGGCTGCAGGTGCTCGACCAGCAGCGGCACGTCCTCCGGCCGCTCCCGGAGCGGCGGGACCCGCAGCGGGAAGACCGCCAGCCGGAAGTAGAGGTCCTCGCGGAAGGAGCCCTGGCTCACCATCTCCAGCAGGTCCCGGTGCGTGGCCGAGACGAAGCGCACGTCGACGCGGCGGTAGCTGTTCTCGCCGACGCGACGCACCGACTGGCTCTCGATCGCGCGGAGCAGGCGCGGCTGGAGCTGCAGCGGGAGCTCGCCGATCTCGTCGAGGAACAGCGTGCCGCCGCTGGCGGCCTCGATCGTCCCCAGGCGGGTCTCGGTGGCGCCGGTGAAGGCGCCGCGAGCGTGACCGAAGAGCTCGGACTCGATCAAGCTCTCCGGCACCGCCGCGCAGTCGAAGACCTCGAAGGGGCCGTCGGCCCGCGGCGAGGCGAGGTGCAGCGAGCGCGCGAGCACCTCCTTCCCGGTGCCGGTCTCGCCCTGGATCAGCACGGCGGCCTGCGACGACGCGAGCCGGGCCAGGACGGCGAAGAGCTCTCGCATCTGCAGGCTGGTCCCCAGCGCCTCGCCGAAGCGATCCGTCGGCCAGAGCTCCACCGCCCTCGGCTCTCGCTCGTACTTCAGGACGAGGCGGGAGGTGCCGAGCTGCAGCACTGCGCCGTCCGGGGCGCGTGCCTCGCGGACGCGGACCTGGTCGATGCAGGTGCCGTTCCGGCTGCCGAGGTCGACGACCCAGACGCCGTCGTCGCGCGGCTCGAGGACGCAGTGGAGGCGCGAGACCGTCGGGTCCGACAGCGTCACGGCGGCCTCGGGCGAGCTGCCGACGAGGGTCCGGCCCTCGATCACCACGCTGCGCCGCTGGCTCCCCTCGCCGATCAGGAGCTGGGCGCCGAGCCGCGTCAGGATGGGCGCCGGCGCCTCGGGCATCAGGTCGGTCAGGCGATCGTCGTCGATGAGGTGCTCGTCGTCATGCATGACTGGTCGCGCGGCTGAGCTGCATCATGCCCTGCCTCGCCCTTGGCTTCAACGCTCCTTCGCGCCGCGCGTCCCGGACCGCGCCCTGGCCCCTGCCTGCCTCGGGGCTCAGGGCACGTACTTCGAGAGGACGGGCGTCGTCTGCGCGCCGGTCCCTGCCGCTCCCGTCCCCAGCTTTCCATCCTCCCGCGAGCCCCAGCAGACGATCTCCCCTGCCCTGCGCCGCGCGCAGACATGGTAGTGGCCGGTGCCCACCTCGACAGCGTCGGTCAGCCCCGCCACCTCGACCGGTGAGGCCCGGCTGGCCGTGCTGCCGTCGCCGAGCTGGCCCGCGCTGTTGCTGCCCCAGCAGGAGACGCGGCCCTGCGAGCGCAGCGCGCAGCCGAAGACCCAGCCGCGCCGCCCGAGCTGCACGCCGTCGAGGACGCCGTTCGCGACGGGGGTGAGCACGTCGCCTGTCGCGACGCCACCGCCCACCGCGCCGCTGCTGCTGTCACCCCAGCAGTAGACCGGCCCGGCGGCGAGGAGGGCGCACGAGGTCCCCTTGTTCGCCGCCACCTCGACGACGCCCGCCGGGAGCCCCTTGACCGGGACCGGCACCGGCCGGTTCGTGACCGTGCCGTCGCCGAGCTGACCGTTGAAGTTGGCGCCCCAGCAGACGACCGCGCCGGACCTCCGCAGCGCGCAGCAGTGGTTCATGTCACAACCCACGGTCACGCCGTCGGAGATCTCCTTCACCGGGCCGGGCCTGGCGCGGCCGGCGGAGGTCCCGTCGCCGAGCTGACCGAAGGGATTCCAGCCCCAGCAGAGGATGGTGCCGCTCGCGGCCACGGCGCAGGTGGACTCGCGCCCTCCGCTCAGATCGACCACCGGGTCGCCCGCGGGCAGTCCGACGACAGGGGTCGGGGTGACTCTGTCCTGCGTGGTTCCATCGCCGAGCTGTCCGTCGGTGTTCTGGCCCCAGCAGAGGACGACGTGGTCCGCACGCCGCGCGCAGGTGTGGGCGCGCCCGACGGTGATCTCCTCGACTCCGGAGAGGCCCTTGACCTTCACCGGCGCCGGCCTCGAGGCGAGCGTCCCATCGCCGAGCTGCCCCCGATCGTTGCGCCCCCAGCAGGAGACCGTCCCGCCCGGGTGGAGCGCGCAGGTGTGACCCTCGCCGCCAGCCAGCCCCT
>JAKLHH010001129.1 GCA_022710245.1 Myxococcota bacterium | reverse complement strand
CCATGGCTCGCAACGTCGACCACACGCTCTACGCGCGCGCCCGCCCGCTCGTCGAGCCGCCGGGGCGGCGCTTCTCCTACAGCAACGAGGCCGCCCAGCTCCTCTCCTACGTGGTCTGGCGCGCCGCGGGCGAGACGCTCGATCGCTACGTCGAGCGCCGCCTCTTCAGGCCGCTCGGGATCACGGACTGGCGCTGGGATCACGACGGGTCCGGCAACGTGGAGGCCTTCACCGGGCTCGCCCTCTCCGCGCTCGACCTCGCGCGGCTCGGCGCGGTGCTCGCCGCGAGCGGCGTCGACGGCGGCCGCCGCCTGCTGCCGGCGGCGTACCTCGCGGAGGCGAGCCGCCCGGGGCTGAAGGCCACCCCGCAGATGGGGCTCCTCTTCTGGCTGCGGCCCGGCGGCTACAACGCGAACGGCTGGCAGGGACAGTACCTCGCGGTCTACCCGCGCGCGAACCTGGTCGCGGTGCGCCTGCGCCAGCCGCTCACGTTCACCGAGGAGGAGAACAGGGCGCTCGGGTTCCGTGACTTCCTCGACCTCGTCGAGCGCACGCTGCCGGGGGAGCAGCGCTGATGCGCGGGCGCGCGGTCTGGCGTCCGGGACGGCAGACGCCGAAGGTCAAGGACGGGCGGGTGCAGAAGAAGCACCGCTGGGACTACTACAGTGATCTGCCTCCATGCCTGGCGCTCGGACGTCGAGGAGGCCTGGCCGCGCGTCATGGTCGAGGAGCACCGCGAGGTGCTGGAGCGGCTGATGGTGCCCCTCGTCGACGGGGATCCCGAGGGCGACGAGGAGACCGGCGAGATCCTCTGCAAGTTCACGCGGGAGACCGCGCGCGGCTTCTTGCTGATGCACGTCTTCCTGCACGAGCTCGGCCACCACCACGACCGGATGCTCAGAAGAAGCAGCGCCACGCGCCCCGCGGGGAGCTCTACGCGGAGGAGTTCGGGAACCTCGTCAGCGACGGGATGTGGGCGGCGTACTTCAGGGTCTTCGGGCTCTGAGCGCGGGGCTGCCTACTCGACCCGGATGTCGTCGAGGGCGAGCTCGCGCTGCTCGGACGTCGGCGCGGCAGACTTCCGGTGGAGCGTGACCACGACCTCCTGCCCCGCCAAGGTCGCCACGTCAGCCACGAGATCGATCCACCCCGTGTGCAGCGCGTTCTCGAGGACCAGCGAGGGCTCGGGGAGCTGGACGCTCGTCGTGACCTTGGCTGTGGTGGTGCTGACGACCAGCGAGAGGCCGCTGTCCGTCGGCCCCGGCGTGGTGCTCTTGGTGAACCGGAGGTAATCGGCGGCGATCCGCAGCTTGGTGGCTGTCCCGGGCAGCGCGAGGCGAAAGCTCAAGGCGCCTCCGACCGGCCCGGCGTCCCAGAGCGCAAAGTGCGTGCCCTCCGCGGCGGGATAGCTCAGGGTCTGCTCACTCACGTCCAGCGCTGAGGTTGTGACGAACCCGGTCTTGCCGCCCTCGAAGCCGGGATTGCTGAGGAGCCCGGGATCCGGGACGGTCTTGAAGGTCATGCTGCGGAGCTCGCCGAGCGGGCTGCCGGCGAGGTCGCGAGCGTCGGCGCTGACCTCGAGGGTGACCGTCGCGCCGAGCGGGAGGTGGCCGGGGACCGGCACCTTCGCGTACCCGACCGCGCCGCCGGGATCTTCCTTCGGGTCGAAGGGGACCGTGAGGACCAGGCCGCCAGCGGTGACCGTCACGAGGGGCGCGCCCTTCGCCAGCGTCACTGGCTCGCTGAAGCTGAGCTCGGGCTGATACAGAGGCGACTGTGGGCTATCGAGCGTCGGGAAGAGAGCGAGCGGCGGGGTCGTGTCGGGCTTGCCGGTGAGGGTCGCTGTCATCGGACAGTCGTTGGTCACGTCGTGCGCCATGGCCGACGGGAGGTGCGCGACGCCTGTCATGGTGCCTTCCAGGGTCCGCGTGGCCGCGTCGAAGCGCGCGTCGAGCTGCTCTACGTCCACGCGTGACTCTCGCGGATCGTCCGGAGTCGGCCCGGCCAGGCGGATCCGGAAGGCGCCCAGGTGAAGGACGCCGTTCACGAGGGTACCCGACGCGACGGCCGTCTGCGGGCCGGCGCCGGACCAGCCTTGCGTGACGGAGCCAATCACGGCGCCGCCTTTGCCGGGGAGGAGCACGAAGCCGAAGGGGAGGCCCGAGCTGCAGGGGTACTCCGGCTTCGACATCGTCATCGTCGCCGTGACCTCGAGCGCCTCGGTCAGCGGCGGTCCGCCCTCGACGGATCGATCCGGAGTGACGGGCGCACGGTCACGGCCAGCGTCGCGGCCGCCGTCGCTGACGGTGCCGCGTGAGCTCTCACAGGCGAGCAGGGCGCAAGCGAGGAGCGCGCAGGCCAGCTGAGCGATGAGGACGATGGGGTGTCGCATCGAGGTCCCCCTGAGCGGTCTGGATCGATTGTCTTCCGGGACCACGCCGGACACAAGTGACCGGCGGCTCCGCTCCGGCGCGGTCCACGGCGCGAGCTCCTGCACGAGCCGTGACCCGCGTTCGGACGACCAGACCAGGGTCCCTGCCGCTCACGCGGCCCCCCGCTCCACGCCTGGCAGGTGCCTCTGCGTCGCGATACCATCGCCGCATGGGCAGCTGGCACCTCGACCCCTCCGAGGTCACGTGGTCTGCGATCGGCGGCTCGGAGAGCGCGAACCGGCACAAGGCGCGCAACTCCCGCGCGCTCTCCGTGACGACCCACCGGCTCACGCTCGTGCACGGCCCTACCAGCCTGGAGGTGAGCGGCGAGATCCCGCGAGGGCAGTACTCGCGCACCGAGATGCAGAGGCTCAAGGCCGAGCTCCGCGCCTCGCTCTTCCGCCAGCTCGAGGAGCTCGTCGCCAGGCACCTGCGAGTACCGGGGCGCTGACCAGAGTCGGCCCGACCACGCCACGTCGGGGGCGCTGCCCCGCGCGGGCAGGACTAGCCCCAAAACAAGCGCATCTCGCCTACTGCGGCGGGCGATGCCGTCGGCGATGCGGCGTCGCACCTCCTCGGCGTACCGCAGAGTACGCCTTCGTCGGCGCTCCTTGCCTCCCCTCGGTCTCCCCCGCCTCGCTACGGCTCATGCGCTTGTTTTGGGACTAGCCGGGCGCCACCGGCGTCGTCGTTCCCTCGGCAGCCGGCTCCACCGCCTGCGGGGGCGCTGGCGCTCGCGGATCATCGTCCGGATCCAGCATCCACGCCCTCT
>JAKLHH010001128.1 GCA_022710245.1 Myxococcota bacterium | reverse complement strand
CGGCTTCCAGGTGCGCGACCTCGGCAGCCTCAACGGCACCCTCTACGCCGGCTCGCGCGTCAGCGAGGCGACCGTGCCCGTCGGGGCCACGCTCAAGGTCGGCCGCTCCTTCCTGCGCATCCAGCCCCTCCCGCAGGCAGTCGACGTGGCGCCGAGCCAGTCGCGGCGGTTCGGCGAGCTGGTCGCGGAGAGCCTGGCCATGCGCGAGGTCTTCGCGGTGCTCGAGCTCGCCGCCGCCTCCGAGGCGAACGTCCTCCTCGAGGGGGAGACCGGCACTGGCAAGGAGCTCGCCGCGCGCGCCCTCCACGACGCCAGCGCGCGTCGGCGCGGCCCCTTCGTCGCGCTCGACTGCGGGGCGCTCCCCGAGGGGCTGCTGGAGAGCGAGCTCTTCGGACACCTGCGCGTCGCCTTCACGGGGGCTGCCAGCGACCGCAAGGGCGCCTTCCTGCGCGCGCACGGCGGCACCGTCTTCCTCGACGAGCTCGACAGCGTGCCGCTGGCGGTGCAGGCCCGCCTGCTGCGCGTCCTCGAGGAGCGGCGCGTCCGGCCGCTCGGCGCCGACGCCGAGCGCGAGGTGGACGTGCGCGTGATCGCCGCGTCCCACGCGAACCTCCCCGCGCGCGTCGCCGAGGGCGCGTTCCGCCCCGACCTCTTCTACCGGCTCTCGGTGGTGAGGGTCGTCCTCCCGCCGCTGCGCGACCGCCGCGAGGACCTGGCGCCGATCGTCGGCGAGCTCCTGCGCCGCCGTGGGCTCGAGGACCCGCAGGTCAGCGGTCCCAACCTCGAGCGCCTCTTCGCCCACGACTGGCCCGGGAATGTCCGCGAGCTCCGCAACGTGATCGATCGCGCGCTCGCGCTGGCTCCGCGGGCGCGACGCTTCGACGAGCTCCGGCTCGCGGTCCTCCCCGAGGCAGCCGCCGCCGGTGGCGAGGCGCTCAGCGTGCGCAGCGACCTCCCCTTCTCCGACGCGAAGGCTCAGGTGCTGCTCGCCTTCGAGGCGCGCTATCTCCGCGACGTGCTCGCCCGCTGCGACGGCAACATCTCGGCCACCTCGCGCGAGACCGGCCTCGACCGCAAGCACCTGAAGACGCTCCTCCGACGGCACGGGCTCCTCGGAGAGGGCTGAGCCGGCGGGCGGCGCCTCGCCGCGAGACACGCCACCACCTCGACCACCACGGCGGTCATGTCGTCGCGCGTCCCCGGTCGCAGCGCGGCTCACGCCGCCACCTCGACCACCACGGCGGTGATGTTGTCGCGCGTCCCCAGCCGCAGCGCCGCGTCGATCAGCCGCTCGCACGCCTGCTCCGCCCCCGGGGTGGAGAGGATCTCGCGGATGGCGGGGTCCTCGAGCTGCTCGATCAGACCGTCGCTGCAGAGGAGGAAGCGATCCCCGGCGCGCAGCGGCTCCCGACGCAGCTCCGGCTCCGCGCACTGGGTGCCGAGCGCGCGCGTGATCACGTTGGCGAACCCGCATGCGGCGCGCGACGGCACGTCGGTCATGCCGGCGGCCTGCATCTCCGCGTGCAGCGAGTGGTCGCGCGTGAGCTGCTCCAGCTCTCCCGCGCGCCAGCGGTACACCCTGCTGTCCCCCACGTGGCCGATCACCGCCTGCTCGCGTCCGACGAGCAGCGACACCAGCGTCGAGCCCATCTGCGCGCGGCGGCCCTGCTTGTGCGCACAGATCGCCGAGTGGGCCGCGCGCGCGCCGACCGCGATCAGGTTCTCGTCGCGGGTCAGGCCGGGCTGCAGGCGGAAGGGCCAGGTCGCGTCGGCGTCCGCCCTGTCGCGCTGCACCAGCTCGCGGACCGCCTCCACCGCCAGCGCGCTCGCCACCTCGCCGCCCTCGTAGCCCCCCATGCCATCCGCCACCACGAAGAGCCCCAGCCCGGGCTCCACGCAGTAGCTGTCCTCGTTGTTGTCCCGTCGTCCGATATGGCTGCGGCCCGCGCTGGAGATCTTCATCTGCGGCCTCCTGGCTCCTGCCAGCGGGGAGTGCGTCCGGCGTGCCGTGCGCAAGACCGCGAGAGCTGGGCCGCGCCTGGTGTGTCTGAGCACCAGCTCCCATCCCGTGGCGCTTTCTCGCTGATGTGGCGCCACACCACATTGCGAGCGCACCACCCGGAGAGTTACATCTCAACACGTCGACTCGACACGTCGACTCACCTCTTCGTGGAGCCCTGCATGCGAGGCGTCCTGGTCCCCCTGGTGCTGCTCATCGCCTGCGGCGAGCCCGCGCCGACGAGCGCGCCGATCGTTCCCGTCGGAGCGGAGCTCCCCGGCGACGTCCCCGGCACGCGGGCGCTGTTCGAGCTGGGCGGCGACTGGCGCGGCGAGGCCTTCTGGAGCTTCCCGTACCCGTCGGACCTGCGCCTGACCGGGCGAGGGACTCCGGAGCTGACGGGCTTTCCGATACCGTCGGGCAATACGACGGTGGCGAGCCTGCTCGGCATCGCCGGTGACCGCCCCGGGTTCCCGGCCTCGCCGGTCGCCTACTTCCGCTTCGACGGCGCGCTCGCGCCGCGCTCACCCGACCAGGTGGTCCTGCCGGTCGGGGGCACGCCGTTGCTCCTCGTCGATCTCGCGACGGATGCAACGCCGCGCCTGCTGCCGATCGTCGCCGAGACGCTCAGCCGTGATGGCTACGTCCCGGCGAACGTCCTCGCGCTGGCGCCGCGGCCCGGCATCGTGCTGCGCCCGGGCGGGCGCTATGCGTTCGTCGTGCGCCGCGGCCTCGGCGACGCGAGCGGTCATCCGCTCGGCGTGCCCGCCATGATGGTGCAGCTCAGCCGCGGCCTCACCCCGGCCGGTGCCCGCGGCGAGGCCGCGCACGCTCTCTATGCGCCGCTCTGGCCTGCCCTGACCCGCGCGGGAGTCGACCCCGCCGAGGTCGCCGCCGCCACCGTCTTCACCGTCGGCGACGTGGTGGCGAACCTGGCGGCGCTCTCCACCGCCGCGCGCACCCGCTTCCCTCTGCAGCTCGAGGGCCTCTCCCTCGCCGCCACGCACCAGCGCACGTGCGAGCTCCGCGCCCGCATCCGCTACCCCCAGCTGCAGAGCGGCGCCCCGCCCTGGGACAAAGGCGGGCTCTTCCACCTCGACGCGAGCGGAGCCCCCACGCTGCAGGGCTGGGAGGAGGCGCCCGTGGTGCTCACCCTCCCGCGGCAGCCGATGCCCGCCGCGGGCTACCCCCTCCTGATCTACTTCCACGGGT
>JAKLHH010001127.1 GCA_022710245.1 Myxococcota bacterium | reverse complement strand
CCGGGTTGCCGGTGATCCCCACGATGCGCGCGCGGCCGGTGTGGGGGTAGAGCTCGCGCAGCGCCTCGCGGGTGCCGGGCCGCTGGTCGTCGAGGTCGCGCATCAGGCGCGCCGCCGCGCCCACGTCGCCCCGAAGCACGTCGGCGACCAGGCTCACCTGGCACCTCCCGCGGCCTCGGGGCCGCCGGGGACGAAGAGCTGCAGCGCCCGCAGGCGACCGGCGAGCTTCGCCTCGTGCGTCACGCCTGGCGGGAGGTAGAGCGCGTGCCCCGCCGCCACTGGCTCGCTGGTCCCCCCGGCGGTCGTGGTCGCCGTCCCCTCGAGCACGTAGAGGAGCTCGGCCTCCGCCGCGTGGCCGTGCTCGGGGAGCGTGGCCGCGCCCGGCGCCTCGAGGACGCCCAGGGTGAGCCGGCGGTGCCCGAGGCGGGCCTGGTCGAGGAGCCGCGTGACGCGAAGCCCCCCGCGCCCCGCCGCCTGCTTGCCCTGCCTCGCGCGCACCACCACGAGCGAGCTCCGGCCCTCGGTCGGCGGGGGCCAGCTCTTGCTGCGGTAGAGCTGCTCGAGGCCGGCGGGGGCGAAGACCTGGACGGCCTGCAGGCCGACCCCCGACGCGAGCGAGCCGCGCGCCTCGGGCCCGAGCCAGACGGCGTCGCCGGCCGCGAGCGCGACCGGCCGCCTCCCTGCGACGGTGATCGTGCCCACGCCGGAGAGGACATAGAGCGCCTGGTCCACGCCGGCTCTCGCCGGCAGCGCCAGCTTGCCCTTCACCGCGAGCAGCGTCAGCGAGGCGAGCCGCGCGCCGGCGTTCGCGTCGGTGAGCAGCGGGCGCGCGCTGCCCGCGCCCTCGAGCGGCAGCTCGGGGACGTCCTCGCGACGCACGCTGAACTGCCGCGGCGCCGGCCGGAAGGTGAGCGGGATGACGACCTCGGAGCCGGCCTCGGCCCCGGCCGCGGCCGCGCCGCGCAGGGTCCAGCCCTTGACCCAGCCGACGATGCACGCCGCGACCTCAGGGTTCTTCACCTCGTCCCGCTCCAGCTTCGCGCGCTGCACGGCGTCGCCGGCGCCGAGGGTGACGCGGACGAAGACGGTGCCTCCGCGCGAGCGGTCGCGCGCCAGCTGCTTGCGGTAGCACCCGTGCAGCGCCTCGTAGTTCGAGCGCACCGCGGCGCTGACCACCGCGTCCAGGTCCTCGCCGCGCGCCCGCGCGGGGGCGGCGACCAGCAGGAGCGCGAGCAGGCAGAGGCGCAGCGGAGGCGCGGGCCGCCGCCTCATGGCCGCGGCTTCACGTGCTCGCGGACCCAGGCGGCGATCTCCACCGTCGAGGCGCCCGGCGTGAAGATGCGAGCCACGCCAGCCTCGGCGAGCCGCGGCAGGTCCTCGTCGGGGATGATGCCCCCGCCGAAGACGGTCACGTCGCCTCGCCCTCGCTGGTGGAGCGCCTCGAGGATGGCGGGGAAGAGGGTCAGGTGGGCACCGGAGAGGATCGAGATCCCGACGGCGTCCACGTCCTCCTGCTGAGCGGCCGCGGCGATCATCTCGGGCGTCTGGTGGAGCCCCGTGTAGATCACCTCGAACCCCGCGTCCGAGAGCGCCCGCGCGACGACCTTGGCGCCGCGGTCGTGGCCGTCCAGGCCAGGCTTGGCGACGAGGACCCTGATCTTGCGGTCCGACATGCTGCGACCTCCTGGCTCAGGCCTCTCGGGTCAGGTCTCTCCCGATGACCAGCCGCTGAATCTCGCTCGTCCCCTCGTAGAGGGTGGTCACGCGGGCATCCCGCGTCAAACGCTCGATGGCGTAGTCGTTCACGTAGCCGTAGCCGCCGTGGATCTGCAGCGCGCGGTAGCAGACGCGGTTCGCTGCCTCGCTGGAGTACAGCTTGGCCATCGAGGCCTCGCGCGTGTACGGCCGCCCCTGCTCCTTCAGCCAGGCGGCGCGCAGGGTGAGCAGGCGCGCGGCGTCGAGCTCCACCTTGCTGTCGGCGAGCATGAGCTGGATCGCCTGGTGGTCGGCGAGCTTGCGGCCGAAGGTCTGCCGCTCGAGCGCATAGCGGCGCGCCTCCTCGAGCGCGGCGAGGCCGATGCCGAGCGCCTGCGAGGCGACGCCGATGCGGCCCCCGTCGAGCGCGGTCATCGCGACCTTGAAGCCCTCGCCCTCGCGCCCGAGGAGCGCCCCCTCGGGGACGCGGCACTCGTCGAAGGTGAGCGGCACCGTGCTCGAGCCGCGCAGGCCCAGCTTCTCCTCGTGCTTGCCGACCAGCAGCCCGGGAGTCCCGCCCTCGACGAGGAAGGCGCTGATCCCCTTCGTCCCGGGCACGTCGCTGCTGCGCGCCCAGACGACGATGACGCCCGCGTGGTCCCCGCTGGAGATCCACTGCTTGCTGCCGCTGAGCACCCAGCCGCCCTCCGCCCGGCGGGCGACGGTGCGCAGGGCCGCGGCGTCGCTGCCGCAGTGAGGCTCGGAGAGCGCGAACGCGCTGGCCACGTAGTCGCCGCTCGTCATCGGCGGCAGGTGGCGCTGGTGCTGCTCCTCGCTGCCGAAGCGGGCGATCACCTCGGCGACCATGTTGTTGACCGAGACGATCACGCAGGTCGCGGCGCAGGCGCGCGCGAGCTCCGTGATCGCCACCGAGTAGGCGACGACGCCCGCCTCGGAGCCCCCGTAGGCGGCGGGGATGTTGATCCCCATCAGCCCGAGCCCGGCCAGCTTGCGGAGCTCCTGCGCGGGGAAGATCGCCTCGCGATCGCGGGCCGCCGCCCGTGGCGCGAGCTCGCGGGCGGCGAACTCCCGCGCCGTCTGCTGCACCAGCGCCTGCTCCTCGGACAGCTCGAAGCTCACCATCGCGGCACCTCCGTCACCGCGCGCGGCGCGCGGGTGGCCCCTATGTCTAGCACCCCGGCGGCACGCGGCACGCGGCGGCGCTCCCGGAACTCGCCCTCCATCGCGGAGCCTCCGCAGGAGGCGAGCAGGGCAAGTTCGCCCTTCATCGCGGGCCTCCGCAGGAGGCGAGCAGGGCGAATCGCGGCGGTCTCATCCCGGAGCGGCCTGAGGCGGCGAGGACCCGCAATCGCGGCGGTCTCATCCCGAAGCGTCCTGCGCGCTCCGCGATGAAGGGCGACTTCACCACGGGTAGGTGACCTTGGCGTGACCTCCGCCCGGCGGCTGGAACCTGAGCTGCTTGAGGTTCTCGACGAAGCGGTCGGCGAACTCGGGGGAGA
>JAKLHH010001126.1 GCA_022710245.1 Myxococcota bacterium | reverse complement strand
AACCCGCTCGCCGCGATCCAGAGCAGCGTCTACATCCTGCAGCGCGCCGCGGCCGGCGGCGACCAGGCCCAGCGCGCGCTCCTGGTCATCGAGCGGCAGGTCGCTCACCTGACCCGCCTCGTCGACGAGCTCCTCGACCACGTGGACCCGCAGGCGTCGCGCAACCCCGTCGCGGCCCGGCCGCGCCCCCCCGCGGCGCCCTGGCCGGCGACCTCCAGCGGGCGCCGGGTGCTGATCATCGAGGACAACTGCGACGCGGCCGCGAGCCTGCAGGAGGCCCTCGAGCTCCTCGGTCACTCGGTCGACGTGGCAGCGACGGGCCTCGACGGCCTGGAGCGGGCGAGGGCGCAGCGGCCGGAGATCATCCTCTGCGACATCGGGCTCCCCGAGGTGGACGGCTATGCGATCGCGAGAGCGCTCCGGGCGGACCCGACGCTCTGCCGCACGCTGCTCGTGGCGATCACCGGCCACGCCCTGCCCGAGGACGTGGAGAAGGCCGAGGCGGCCGGCTTCGACCGCCACCTGGCCAAGCCCATCGACGTGAACGCGCTCGCGCGGCTGCTCGCCGGAGTGCCCGGCGGCCGCTGACCTGTCCTCGGTGACGGCGGCCACCATCTCGTCGCGGCGCTGGCCAGATCGGGCGGTCGGGTGAAGCTGCCGCGACCGCCGCGACCAGCTTGTCGGCGTTCGCCGTCCCGTGCTACGCCTCGGCCATGACCCCCTATCCTCTGACGATGCAGCTCGGGATGAAGCGCTTCCACGGCCACGTCTTCCTCGCGCCAGGGAAGCTCTACTTCGTGTGCAGCAAGATGGGCGGCGCGTGGGCCGCGGCCATCGGCCAGGGCCTCGGCGGGCTCGTCGGCGCGGCGATCGTCGCCGCGGCCACGCCGAAGCCGGGCGAGGCGCCGCCCGTGATCGACGAGGCCGCCCTGCAGGACGCGGTGGCCAGGCAGGAGGGGAGCCTGGTCATGGAGGCCTCGAAGATCGAGGTCATCAAGCACACCCTGTGGTGGCGCCTGATCAAGTGGGACGGGAAGAAGTTCGGCCTGCCGAACGGCCTGAGCAAGCCGCTCAAGGTGGCGCTCGGCGAGTGGGCGAAGACCCACAACGTCCAGACCAAGGGCCTCGGCTAGCTCCCCGGCCAGCCGGAGGGGCACGCGTACGGATGGTCTGGGTTCGCTCCTGGTGGGAATGGCTGATCCGGGCGCACGCGCGCATCGTCGACCCGGCGGCACGCCACACCGCTCGCCTGTTCGCCGCCCTGATGCTGGTGCAGACGGTGGTGGTGGCGGCCACGCTGCTGATCACCGACGTCCTCGCCCAGCGCATGACCGGCCGCCACATCTGGAGCGGCCGCGACACCTGGGTCGTCCTGGCCAGCACGGGCCTCACCTTGCTCGCCTACGCGATCCTCCGCGGCGGCAGGCTGCGCACAGCGGCGCTGACCTACGTCGGGGCCACCCTCGGCGTGGCGCTGGTCGGGCCCTTCGTCCCCGATCCCAGCGCCGAGATCGCGCTGCTCTCGATCGGCATCATCCCGGTCATCCTGACCTCCATGGCCTTCTCGCAGCGCGCGGCGCTGGGCGTGCTGATCGGCGTCCTCGCGCTGGGGCTCGTCCTGCTCTTCACGGTCCCGCTGCCGGTGGCGAGGTTCGCCACCGGGTTCGAGCTCCTGATCATCATCGCCGTGAACGGCGCGCTGGTGGTGACCTTCCGCTGGCACACCGCGAGCCTGGAGCGCGACCGCCTCGCCCAGATGACCGCGAGCGAGGCCGCCAAGCGCGTCAGCGAGGATCGCTACCACCGCCTCTTCGAGACGGTGATGGACGGCATCTTCATCGCCGATCAGGACGGGCGCCTCCTCGAGGTCAACCAGGCCGCCTGCGACCAGCTCGGCTACTCGCGCGAGGAGCTGCTCGCGCTCTCGCTCCCCGCGCTCAGCGCCCGCGGCGAGCCCGCGATCCAGCGCGCCAAGGAGCGCGTCGCGACCTCAGGGCGCGCCCTGCTCGAGACCGTCCACCTCCGCAAGGACGGCAGCCCGGTGCCGGTCGAGCTGGCCATCAGCAGCTTCGAGCTGCAGGACCGGCGCGTCTTCCTCGGGATCGCCCGCGACCTCAGCGAGCGGCACCGCGCCCGCGCCGCGCAGGAGGTGCTCGAGCGACAGCTCCACCACGCGGCGAAGATGGAGTCGATCGGACGTCTGGCCGGCGGCGTGGCTCACGACTTCAACAACCTGCTCATGGTCATCCTCGGCAACCTCGAGATGGCCCGGCAGATCACCGACGGCGACGCCGAGGTGCAGGAGCTCATCGACGACGCCCGCGGCGCGGCGAAGAGCGCCGCGTCGCTGACCAGGCAGCTCCTCACCTTCTCGAGCAAGCAGGTCGTCGCGCCGCAGGTGCTGCTGCTCACCGACATCATCGCCCGAGCGCAGAAGATGCTGCTCCGGATCATCGGCGAGGACATCCGCCTCGAGGTGAGGTGCGAGGGAGCCCCCGCCGCGGTCGAGGTGGATCCGAGCCTGATCGAGCAGGTGATCGTCAACCTGGCGGTCAACGCCCGTGACGCCATGCCGGCGGGCGGGGTGCTCACGCTCACCACCAGCAGCCTGACCGTCGACCAGCCCAGCGCCGCGACGCCCCCGGGGCTCTCTCCAGGCGAGTGGGCCGTGCTCGCGGTGAGCGACACGGGCGTGGGCATGCGCGCGGAGGTGCAGGCGAAGCTCTTCGAGCCCTTCTTCACCACCAAGCCGCGAGGCCGCGGCACGGGGCTCGGGCTCGCCACGGCCTACGGGGTGGTGCACCAGAGCGGCGGGCAGATCGAGGTGACCTCCGCCGTCGGCCTCGGCACCACGTTCAGGATCTACCTGCCGCGCGCTAAGGCTGAGCCCCACGCCTCGACCGCGAGCCACGCCGCCTCGTCCACCGTGCCGCGCGGTCACGAGACGGTGCTCCTCGTCGAGGACGCCGACGAGGTCCGCCGGCTGGCCGAGCGCATGCTGAGCTCGCTCGGCTACCAGGTCCTGGTCACCGCCAGCGGCGAGGAGGCGGTCGCGCTGGCCACCGAGCGCCGCTCCACCATCCACCTGCTGCTCACCGACGTGATCATGCCCGGCCTGAACGGACACGAGGTCGCCGAGCGGGTGAAGGCCCTCCACCCCGAGACCGCGGTGCTCTACATGTCGGGCTACGCCGAGGACGTGATCGCGCACCACGGC
>JAKLHH010001125.1 GCA_022710245.1 Myxococcota bacterium | reverse complement strand
CGAGGCGGGCGCCGGCCCGGACGACGGCAGGGGGCCCGGCCGGGGCAGCGACGATCGCGCGCGCGGCGCCGCCGCAGACGAGGAGGACGCGGGGCCGCAGCTCGGCGAGCGGCGCCACGGCAGGCGGCGACGCTGGCCCGCGCCGCGAGACCGCGGTGAGCGGGGCGACGGTCTGGCCGGGCGGCCGCAGCTGCCAGCCTGCCGCGCTCACCGCCAGTCGCAGCCCATGCGTCGCGCCGAGGAGGCGCAGCCAGCCTCCCAGCGCCCTGCGCCCGATCAGCGCCAGCCGGACCCCGGAGGCGAGCACGCGCTCGGGTGCCTCGATCGACCGGCGGGTGCCTCGCGCGAGGCCGGCGAGCACCTCCGCGATCGTGCTGCTGGCGAGGTGCAGCTCCAGCCGCTCACCGCTCGCGCGGGCGCTGTCCGCGAGGCTACGCCGTGACCGGGGGGCGGCGTCCCGCGGCACGGCCAGGCGCGCCTCGCCGTCCTCGAGCAGCGCCAGCCCGAGGCTGGCCAGCCCGGCCTCCACCGCGCGCCCGAGCGCCCCCTGCGGCAGCTCGCCGCTCACCTCGCGCTGCGGCCCCACCGCGACCGCGGCCGCCGCCCCGGTCGCGGCGAGCAGATCGATCGCGCGCGCGCCCGCGAGGCGCAGCGCGCAGCGAGGCCCAGCCCCCTCTGTGCTCGAGGGCGGCTGCAGCGCTGCCCCGCCAGAGGGAGCGGCAGGGACGACCGCCAGCTTCGCGAAGCGGTACCGCATCGCGCCGCGCCCCCTGCGCTGCAGCCAGCGCGTGGCCGCGGCCCGCGCGCTCTCCGACGGCAAGCCGGCGTCGATCGCGACCTCGGCGCCACCGTCCACCAGCCTCTCGAGGCGCACGAGCTCCAGCGCGAGGACCGGCCCGAGCCGCTCGAAGGGGTCCCGGCCGCGCTCGGTCAGATCGCGCAGGTGCTTGATGACGAAGCGCATCGCCTCGACGCGCGCCTCGAAGGTCATGATGTCCTGCACCCGCTGGCGGAGCGCGGTGACCTCACCCTGCAGACGGCGGAGCTCCCGCCCCAGCGCGTCGGTGCGCGCCGCGAGGAGGTCAGGCCCGGCGGGCATCGCGGCCAGCTTCGCGGGCGGCGCCTCCCTGATGCGCAGGTGGTGGCCGACGAAGGTGAGGCCTCCACGGCGCCGGCCAGCTTCGAGCGTGAGCGTCACCTCCTCGCCGGGAGCGGGCCGGACGAAGAGCCCCTTGCGCAGGAGGAGCCGCGTGGCGCCGCGCAGGTCCTCAAGCGCGCCCGCCAGTGAGCAGCGCCACTTCCACACCTCCACCTCGGGCGGCGCCTGGGCCGGGAGCCGGCGCATGGTCAGCTGCAGCGCCGGGAAGGACCGCGCGAGCAACCGCCTGACGAGCTGCTCCGGGCTCGAGCTCGGGTCGGCGAGCGGGAGCTCGAGGCTGGCGAAGGTGAACTTCACCAGCTCGAGGGAGCGGCGCTGCTGCTCGAAGAGCGCCGCGGTGCGCTGGAGCTCCTTGAGGTGCTCGCCGAGCCGCTTGATGTAGGCCTGGTCGCCGGCGGGATCAGCCGCGGCCGGGCGGCCAGGTCCGAGGAGGAGAACCACCAGCAGAGGGAGGCGACGCAACGCAGCTCCTGGATCCTGACTCTACCACGGGCGGGCTCCCGACTTGTCCCCCTGCGGGCCATATGCTGTCATCAGTTCAGCATGGTCCGCTGGATCCCACTCGCGCTGCTCCTCTCCGGCTGCCAGTGGCTGCTCCCGTTCCAGGCGAGCCAGGGCACCGATCGAGGCAGCGTTGAGGCCTCACTCCCGGCGGAGAAGGGCGCGGAGAGTCGTGCTCCGAGCCCGGACAGGAGCACGCCGAAGGCGGACCTCCCCGAGCCGAAGGCAGACAAGGGCACGCCCTCGCCTGACAGGCACCCGCCGTCCCTCAGTCCCTGCCAGCAGGGCTGGAGTGGAGGGTGGAGCCTGATGGGTCAGTCGGGCGTGAACTGCTATGCCAACTGCAGCGACTCCTCCGGGGGGTACACCCTCGACTGCAACTGGGCCGGCACCTGCGTGTGCACCGGCCCCGGCATCAACAGGACCTGCCCGACCAGCGACTGCGAGACCCTCGCCAACACCTGCTGCTGCTGTCCGTGACCGAGAGGCTCAGGGGAGCGCCGCGAACGACTCGCTCGCCGGGTCGTAGCGCCGGCGCAGCACCGCCGTGAGCCGCCCGCCCTCGATGCGGTAGAGGTTGTACTGGGCGCGGCGCTCCGGGTCGTGGGGGCTCAGCCAGGTCCCCGAGCCGACGCCGATGCAGGGGATCGGGCCGCTTGGCCCGGCGAGCGTCTCCTCGCAGAAGCGGTGCAGGTGGCCGTGCACGACCAGGTCTGCGCCCGCGCGCTGGATCATCGCCCGGAACGCCTTCGCGTCGACGAGCCGGTTGTGCCAGTGGACCAGCGGGCCCACCGGCGGGTGGTGCAGGACCACCAGCCGGAAGCGGCCACGACAGGCCTCGTCGCCGAGGTAGCTCTCGGCGGTGCGGAGCTGCTTCTCACCGAGCCGCCCCACCGCCAGCAGCGGCAGCGACGGGACCGCCGTGGAGAGCGCCAGCACGGCCAGCTCTCCCCTCAGCCGCAGGAAGGGGAAGGTCCCCGGCCACGCCTGGCGGTCGCCCTGCAGGTAGGGCCCCAGCAGCCGCGCGAACTGGCCGCTCGCCGCCGCCTGCCGCGTGTAGGCGTCGTGGTTGCCCGGCACCACCGTGACCTCTGCCGGCGGGAGCCCGAGCTCCTCGAGGACGCTGCGCACCAGCTTCAGCTCGGCCGGGAAGGCGAGGTTCGTCAGATCCCCCGAGAGGATCACGTGCTCGATGCCCTGGCGCCAGACGTCGGCGCAGAGGGCGCGCGCCACCGCCACCGGGAACTGCCCGCCCCGGTTGAAGAGCAGGTTCGCGCCTCCGGTCACGCGCTTGTTCAGGAAGTCACGCGGGCGCGCGGACTCGAGCGAGAGGAGGTGGAGATCTGAGAAGTGAGCGACGAGCACGGCTCAGTGAGCCAGGGCGGCGGCCTCGGCGCGCAGCGGGCGCGCCTCGGGGAGCTGCGCGCGCTGGGCGGCGCGCTTCAGCACCAGCGCCAGCGTGTCGAGGAAGCCCTGGATCATCTCGTCGGTGAGCTCGCCCATGTTGGCGATCTGGAAGTAGCGCCCCTGCAGGTGCTCCTTGCAGTTGTAGATGATGTAGCC
>JAKLHH010001124.1 GCA_022710245.1 Myxococcota bacterium | reverse complement strand
TTCCGGTCGAGGGATCGCGGTATCGTCCCGCCATGCGCAATGCCACGCTCGTCGCCCTGCTCCTCGCCCTGCTCGGCTCCCCCTGCCCTGCGCGCGCGGACAGCGAGCGCTGCCCCTCGCCGCAGCTCCCGGCGGGGTCGGTGGTCTACAGCGCGCGGGAGCCCTCGGCCTTCGGCCCCACGGTCGTCCACGTGGTCGGCGTCGACGGGCAGCACGTCTACTGGAGCGACGGCCGCGGGCAGCTCTGGCGCGCGGGCAAGAGCGGCGGCCAGGCGACGCGCGTCGTCGAGAAGGAGGCGCACAACTTCCTGCTCGTCGGCGGCACCATCTACTACGCGAGCGACCGGTCGATCCGGAAGATCGCCTCGGCCGGCGGCACGCCGGAGACGGTGGTGAAGGAGAGCGAGGACCCGATCGAGCTCGTCAGCGACGGGCGCTACCTCTTCTACTCGATGTTCGACGGGAGCCCGGTGCGCCAGCTCGAGCTGGCGACCGCGCGGGTGGTGCGCCGCTACCCGGTGACGGCCAGGGACCAGGTCACCCTCGCCCTCGACCGCGGCCAGCTCTACGTCGCGAGCTACAAGACGGGGACCATCACGCGCCACCCGATCGCGGGCGGCGCGCCGAAGGTGCTGGTGCGCGGCGAGCGGACGCTGGTCGGCGTCAGCCTCGACGAGGACGCCCTCTACTACTCCGTGGAGAAGGGCGGCGTCGTCAAGCGAGCGCCGAAGCAGGGCGGCCGCGCGATCGTCCTGGCGCGCGATCAGGTCAACCAGGAGTCGCTCCACCTCGACGGGCCGTGGGTCTACTGGTTCGACTGGCGGGGCGGCCACGGACATCACACGCTCTGGCGCGTCCGCCGCACGGGCGGCAAGGTGGAGAAGGTGCTCGGCGAGCTCTGCAGCCCGCACCACCTGGCCATCGACGAGAGCGGGTTCACCTTCGAGAACGGCGCGGCGGGGACGGTGATCCGCATCCCGCGGCCGAACTAGCCGCGGCCCCGTTGCGACCGCGCTCGCAGGATCGGTGCAGGATCCGTACAGCGGGATCCGTACAATGGAAGTGACGATGCGCCTGCGAGCTTGCGTCCTCTGCTGCCTGGCCCTGGCGCAGCGTCCCGCGCTCGCCGGGGAGGCCAGACCGCAGAAGCCGCAGCCCGACGCCGCCACGCTCGAGCGCTTCGACGCCTGGCAGCGCGCGGCCGCGAAGGAGGCGAAGATCGACTGGCTCCTGGCCAAGGCGGTGCGCATCAAGGAGTCGTTCAACGACGCGAGCTACGTCTCCACCACCGGCGCCGTCGGGCTCATGCAGCTGATGCCCACCTCGGGGGGGCGCATGCACGTCACCCGCAACTACCACCTCTTCAAGCGCGCCCGGGCCGAGGGCGGCCGCGCGGCCGGCAAGCCCAGCTCGCACTGGGCGCTCGCCTACCGGCGCGACCTCGAGCGGCTGCGCGACTCGCTGCCGCTCGAGCAGCTCATCAAGCGCGACCGCCGCTTCGACGCGCGCTGGAACCTCGAGCGCGGCACGCGCCACCTCGCTGGCGAGCTCGCGCGCTACCTCGCGCTCTACCCGCGGGCTGGCCTCGAGGCGCACCACCGCATGGCGCTCGCTGCCTACTACGGTGGACCAGGCCGCGTCCGCTACGTGCGCGGCAAGGTGATCCTGCCGAGCTACGTCACGCCGTACGTCGACGACGCGCTCGGCGTCTACGAGCGGCTCCGCGCAGGGCTGCCGGGGCGCTGACCATGAGAGGGGGGAGCGCTGCGAGGGGAGCGCTGCGAGCGTGTAGCCGGCTGCAGACTGCTCGGCTACTCGGTCCAGCTGACCTTGATCTTGTAGTCGGACGTCTTGGCCCAGCCGATGACCATGATCTCGAGGGAGCCGGTGCCCGTCGCCACCTCGCAGGTCTCGCTGCTCCCCGCCTTGTACGGGCGGCAGTCGTAGGTCGTCTTGGTCGGCGCCGCGCCGAGCTTGGTGTAGAGGTCCGCGTCGCCCGTGCCGGTCATCTGCACCTTGATCTTCTGCGCCGTGGCCGCGAGCGCCACCGAGTGGAAGAGCTGCTGGTCCTTGGCGACCGTCCCGCTGAAGCTCGCCTCCTTCGGCGTGCCGACGGGCGGCGGGGGCGGGTTGTCGAGCTTGGGCAGGTCGGCCGCCACCGCGCTGCCGTACTCCTCGACGTACTTCATCGAGATCCAGCCGTAGCCGGCGCCCGCCGGGTTGTCGATGCCGAAGCCCGCCGTGCCCCAGCTGTTCTTGAAGAGGTAGAAGCCCTTCTCCATGACCGGCTTGCCGTTCGCGTCGACGATGCCGTTGCCGTCCTTGTCGCGCTTCTGCACCTCGAGCTCGTCGTCCCAGCCGAGGACGTGGATGGCGTGACCGGCGCGCTGCTTGTGGGAGGCCTCGACGTCCTCGTCGTTCGGGTAGGTGACGTAGCCCTTGTTCCAGTTCGCGCCCGAGGTGGGCAGCGTCGAGCGGCGGTGGTTCCAGGCCTGATAGAAGAAGTCCAGCCCGACGATCACGCCCTGCTTCTTGGTGTAGATCTGGTCCTTGATGCTGTTCGTGTTGAGCCAGCGGTTCGCCGGCAGGAAGAACTTCTTCGCCTGCTTGGCGGTCTCGGGCGGCTCGCCGTTGGTGTAGCACTTGGTCGGCATCGGGTCCTTGCCCGTGCACTCGGGGTCGTTGCCCGTGCCCCACTGGTAGGTCTCGTACGGCCACGCCTCCTCGGCGGGGACGCCGTACTTGACGATGGCGCGGAGGTTCGCGTCGCCGCTCGATCCCGAGCTCCCCGGGAAGGCCTTGATCTGCGACTTCACTGACCACTGCAGGTACTGCTCGGAGAAGTCCGGGCTCGGCTGGTTCGCCTTCAGGTAGAGGTGCTCCATCAGCGCCACCGTGGCGAAGATCGAGCAGACGCCGCGGCTGCCCTGGCTCTTGACCGGCGACTGGAAGGCGAGCAGGTCCTGGTGCTGCTTCGGGTAGACGACGTCGGCCTTCATCTCGTTCGGGAGCGCGCTGTTCGCCGGCGCGCCCTCGAAGACGTCGTTGTAGCCGGAGACCGGCACGTCGTCCTGGCCCACGGCCTCCTCGGCGGCGTCCATCGGGCCGCAGGCGGCGAGCGAGAGCGTCAGGGCGGGGAGCAGCTTCCAGGTCCTGTTCTTGGGGGCGCGCATCGGAGACCTCGCTTTGAGCGGTGGCACTTCAACCTACCTACACCGATAAGACGG
>JAKLHH010001123.1 GCA_022710245.1 Myxococcota bacterium | reverse complement strand
TCAAGGACGCGCGCAGGCGTGCCCGGCCGGCGGCGCGCGCAGCTCGAGGCCCTCCTCCCAGATCACCGGCACCCGCGCCCAGACACGGCGCAGGAGCTCGCAGCGCGAGAGCAGGAAGGGCTCGAGGTCGACCTCCAGGGCGGCGCCGAGCGCGCTGGCGACGCGGAGCGCCCGCGCGCCGAGCTGCAGCTCGCTGGCTGGCCCGTGCAGCCTGCCGCCGAGGAGCTGCTTGCCGCTCGCCGTGCTCCAGAGGCCCCAGGCGCCAGAGGCAAAGCCCACGACCAGGGTGCCCGGCGGTCCGGCGCGCAGCGCCACCACGGGCAGCGAGGGCGTGCCCTCGAGGGTGAGGCGGGGCGCGGTCCGGCCGCCGCCGATCCCGTCGTGGAGCTCCACCGTCCCCTCGCGGAACCCGAGCGCGAGCGCTCCGTCGACGAGCCCCAGCGCGGTGACGCCGGGGCCGACCGCGCGGTGCCGGAGCTCGCGGCCGCCGGCGGCGAAGCGGATGACCTCGCCCTCCACAGCCGCGATGACCCCCGCGCCGTCGGGTGCGATCGCCGAGGCGCGCGCGCGCAGCTGGCGGAACGCGCCGTCGGCTCCGTGCAGCCGCAGGCCTCGCGGTCCGAGCGTGACGCAGCCCTCCAGCAGCGCGAGCACCACCGTGGCTCCCTCGGCTCGCGTGCTGAAGAGCCGGCGATCGCCCGCGCGATCCCAGCGCTCGAGGCGATCGTCGTCGGTGATCGCGCAGACGGCGTCGCCGCTGACCGAGGAGCTCCCGCCGCTCGCGGCCAGCGCCCGCTGCCAGGCCGCGAGCGGTGACCGCGGCGACCAACCGCGGCCGCTGAGCCAGCCGGCGGGCGGCTCGAGGACGGCCACGGTGCGCCAGCGCAGGCGGCCGCTCGCCACCTCCCAGAGGCGCACGCTGCCGTCGTCGCCGGCGGTGGCGCAGGAGGCTCCGTCGGGGCTGAAGCGGAGCGAGTTCACCTCGCCGCGGTGCCCGGGGAGCTCGCGCGGCTGCCCCTCGCCCCCGCTGCCCGCGAGCGGCCAGAGGCGGACCGCGCCGCCGGAGCCGGGCGCGCCGACCAGCGCCCCGCGCGGATCGAGTCCGAGATAGTAGACACGTCCCGGGCTGCGGCCGACGACCCGGGAGGTCCCGGCGGTGAGGTCCCAGCGCCGCACGGTGCCGTCCGCGCTCCCCGAGACGAGCGCGCCCCCGTCCGGCGTGAAGGCGAGGCCGAAGACGGCGCCGGTGTGTCCCTCGAGCACGCGCGGCGGCGCCTGCGGCCGGGCCACGCTCCAGAGGCGCACCGTGCGATCCTCGCTGGCCGATGCCAGCGTCGCGCCGTCGGGGCTGAAGGCCACGCTCCAGACCACGTCCGTGTGGCCGAGGAGGGCGTGGGCCGAGGTGCCGCCCGGGAGCGCCCAGAGGCGCACGCTGCGATCGGAGCCGGAGCTGGCGAGGAGCGCGCCGTCGGGGCTGTGCGCGAGCCCGTAGACGGCGGCGCCGTGGCCGAGGAGCCTCCGCGGCGCCGGGTCGGCCTGCGGCCCCAGCCCCCAGAGCGCCACGCTGCCGTCGGCGCTGGCCGAGGCGAGGCCGCGGCCGTCGGGGCTGAAGGAGAGCCCGGTGACGATCGCCTGGTGCCCCTCGAGGACGCGCCGGGTCAGCCCGGCGGCGACGTCCCAGAGCCGGATGGTGCGGTCGAGCCCACCCGAGGCCAGCGTGCGCCCGTCGGGGCTGAAGGCGACGCCCCAGACGACGCCGCGGTGCCCGGCGCCAGCCTCCAGGTCGAGCTCGGCGCCCGCGTGCGGCACGCCGGCCAGACGCCAGGTGCGCACGCTCTTGTCGCCGGCCGAGACCAGGCGAGAGCCGTCGCGGCTGAAGGCGAGCCCGTAGACTCGCTCGCCGTGGCCGCGCAGGCGCTCGAGGACCGCGCCCGAGGTCAGCTCGAGGACGCGGATCGAGTGATCGCCCCAGCCGGAGGCCGCCAGGCGGCGCCCGTCCGGGCTGAAGGCGAGGCCGTAGACCGCCTTGTCGGGGTCGCTGATCGTGCGGAGCGGCGCCCCGCTCGCCCGCCAGAGGTGCACCCGGTGATCGAGGCCGCCCGAGGCGAGGAGCTGACCGTCGGGCGACCAGGCCACGGCGTAGACGCGGTCCCGGTGGCCCTCGAGGGTGCGGAGCGGGGCGCCGGTCGCGGCGCTCCACAGACGGACGCTGCTATCGAAGCTCGCCGAGGCGAGGGTGCGCCCGTCCGGGCTGAAGGCGACGCCGTAGACGCGATCGCCGTGCCCGGCGAGGACGCGCGGCTCCTCGCCGCCCGCCAGCTCCCACAGGCGGAGCGTGCGATCCCAGCTCGCCGACGCGAGCCGCTGCCCGTCGGGGCTGAAGGTGAGCCGCCAGACGGCGGCGCCGTGCCTGCCGAGGGTGCGGACCGCGCCGCTGCCGAGCTCCCAGAGGCGCACCTGCCCGTCCCAGGCGCCGGAGGCGAGGCGCCGACCATCGGGGGAGAAGGCCACCGCGAAGACCTGGTCCTCGTGCCCGCGCAGCACGCGCACCGCCGCCGTGCGCGCGTCGATCAGATAGACGGAGCCGTCCTGGCAGGCGGCCGCGACGAGCTGGCCGTCGGGCGAGAGCGCGGCGTCGTAGATGTTGCCGCCGAAGCGCCGCTGCCAGAGGAGGGGCGCGCGGGAGAGCTCGAGGTAGAGAGCGCGGGCGAGCGACGCGTCGCGGATCTCCAGCGAGCTGCGCAGCTTCGCCCAGGCGGTGAGCGGGTCCTCGGCGGCCAGCGCGCTCCGCGCCCCCTCGAGCTCCGCGGCGGCCCGCTGCAGCTGCGCCGCGTCGCGCTGCGCCGCCGCCTCGCGACGCTCGCGGGAGAGGAGGAGCGCCATCGTGGCCGAGACGGTCGCGATCAGCGCGAGCCCGACTCCTCCGAGGAGCAGCCGCCGTCGTCGCCGCCGGGCGTCGGCGTCGACGCGGGCGCGCCCCGCCGCGAGGAACGCGGCGACGGGCTCCGAAAGCGGCGTGGTGGCCCGCGCCGCGCGGCGCAGCGCGTCCTCGAGCGCGGCGCCGCCCCAGACCTCGGCCGCGGGCCGCCCGTGGCGATCCCAGATCGCCGCGGCCTGCGCGACCTCGCCCTGGAACGAGAGCTCCTCGCGCACCTCGTCGCGCCAGCGCGCCAGGCGTCCCCAGCTGGTGAGCAGCGACTCGTGCACCAGCTCCAGGCGCGGATCCTCGTC
>JAKLHH010001122.1 GCA_022710245.1 Myxococcota bacterium | reverse complement strand
GAGGGCAGCGGCCCGCTCGAGGGCCATGGCCCCGGCCGCGTGCCCGGCCGCGATCGTCTCGACCGCGGCCCCGCCGCAGACCTCGGCCAGCGCGGCGGCCATGGCGCGCGGGAGCGCCTCCGGGAGCCCGGCCCTCGGTGTCGGGAGGCCGACCACGACCCCGACCGGAGCGGCCGGCCCGAGGCCCGCGATGGGGAGCAGGGCCTCGCTGGCAGCGCCCCGGCCCAGCGCGAGGAGGCGCTCCTCGAGCGGCAGATCCTCGGGCAGGTGGCTCGCCATCCCGACGACGATCGGCTCGGCGTCGGCGTCGAGCGCGGAGCGATGCTCGCCGACCCAGGGGACGCCGGCGCGCACCGCGGCGGCGCAGGCGAGCGAGGTGCTGCCGAGCGCCGTCTGCGCCCCGAGCCCGACGATGGTCGCGCGGTCGGTCATCACGCCTCCTCGGCGACGACGGTGTGCGTGAGCTCGTGCACCCGACCGTGACACTCGAGCGCCGCGTGCCAGACGAGCTGCACGCGCTGGAGGTCCGGCTCGAGGACCACGGTGTGGAGCTCACCCTGGTGCTCGACGGTGTCGCCCAGGAAGTGCGTCTCGAAGGCGAGCTGCACCTCGGGCAGCTGGAGCTGCAGGAGCCCTCCAGGGGTGAGGTTCCGCAGCGTGACCGCCTCGCCGCCGGCGAGGTGCTCTGCCGTCTGCTGGTCCTCGGGGGCGCAGTGGAAGAAGCGGTCGTCGAGGTCCTCCGCGTAGAGCGGGAAGCGGGTCTCCTCCCACTCGCGATCGTAGGTGCCGGCCAGCGAGCGTCGGGGCTCCCACTCGCGCGGGAGCGGGCCGAAGCCGGCCGGCCTCGTCTCGTCGCCCGGGTAGATCACGTTCGGCGCCCTCTGACCCGGGCGCTGCTGGCGCCGCTCCGCGAAGCCGGTGCCGACCGGGTTGCGTGCGTCGACGACCGGCGCGGCGTCGCCCGCTGCAGCCGGCGCGCTGCCGCCGTAGGCGCGCTCGTAGACGAGCGGCATCCGGTCGAACGGCCGAGGCGCTGGCAGCTCGACGCCGAGGGGGGCGAGGGCCCAGGCGCTCTCTCCCCGGACCTCGAGCACCTTGGAGAGAGCCCCCAGCTGGAGGCCGACCGTGACCTGGCTCGCGCGCTCGCCGGCGGGCGCGTAGGCGTGACCATGCACGAGGACGTCGGTGCCGGGCTTGGTGAGGACCAGGTCGCTGTCATAGAGGAGGCTCGAGCGCCCCGGCGCACCGAGGTAGACCGGCGCGTCGACCACGGGACGCTGGTGCTCCGCCAGCGTCGTGCGGCCGTCCGGGTGGAGGGTGAAGGTCGCTCGCACCGCGACGACCCAGACCTCGGCGCCCTCGCGGTCGCGCTGGAACGCCCTCTGCACCGCGTAGGGGGTCCGGTTCTCGATGGCCCACATCACGGCCACCCCTGCTCGGCGCGCGGCGGGCTGACCCACGCCGAGGAGAACGCGGCGCTCGCCTCGGCGCGAAGCAGCCACGCCTCCTGCTGCCGCTGCACCCGCGAGAGGGCGCGGGGCTCGACCAGGCAGGCCCCGCGGGTGCGCAGGGCGGCCTCGAGCAGCAGGCCCTGGCGTCTGCGCAGCGACGCTGCAGCGAGGGCAGCGAGGAAGCTCTCCCGCGAGAAGGGGCTGCCGAGGAGGTAGCGCACCGAGGGCACGAAGCGAGCGCGGGCCTCGCGCCAGAGGGCGTCCAGCCCCGCGGCGTCCGGCAGCGGCAGCCAGCGGTCGCTGCTCTCACCCTCGGGTCGAGCGGGCAGGGCCAGGCCCTGCTGCTGGAGGTCGAGGCCGGTGATGAAGCTGAAGGCCTCGCCCGCCTGTCGGGGGGAGAGCGACTCCCGGATCAGCGCGAGGCAGGTGTCTGCCGCCTCGACGGTGCCGAGGAAGCCGAGCGCCCAGAGCGCGTCCGGCCTGAGCGACTCCACCTCGAGGCAGCGCGCGAGGAGACGGGCGTCGCCGGGGTCGCCGCTGAGGGCCAGCAGGGTCAAGGGCAGCCGGAGCGAGGGCGCCTGCTCCGCGACGAGCTCGCGACAGCGCTGCCAGGCCCGCGCGCTGCCGAGGATGCACGCGCTCTCCAGCGCCGCGTCGCGCGCGGCCGGCTCCGGGCTGGCCAGCGCGAGCCCGAGCGCAGGCCGGTGAGCCTCACCCCCGGGGTGCAGCGCGGCGCGGGCGACGGCGGCGAGGAGCTGAGGCGCGGACTCGCCCGGCGCACCGAGCCGCGGGCTCGAGGTCAGCCGCCGGCAGGAGAGGACGTCGGTGACGAGCGCCTGCAGCGGCGGGTCAGCGAGCTCCTGCAGAGCGCGGAGCTCGTGGTCGAGAGCGTCCGGCGCGGCGAGCTCCAGCGCGCCCGCGATCCCGCGGCGCGCCTCGGGGCCTGCCGTGCGGAGTCGCGCGATGACCGCCGCCGAGCGGTCGCCCACCTCGGAGCGCAGCAGCGCGCAGGCCGCGGCGAAGGCGAGCCCCGCGTCGCGGCCCTCGAGGGTCGGCAGCAGGAGCTGCTCCTGCACCGGCGCGCCGCCGACGACCAGCGCATCTACCTGCGCGAGGAGCCTGCGCTCGCGCTCCGCCAGGTCGCTCAGGTGGAGGTCCGGGGCGCTCCGCTCGTCGAGCCAGCGGGACCAGGCCCAGCCCGCCGCGCCGAGGTGCTCGCGCAGGACCGGCCAGACCACGTGGCCGGCGGTCATCTCGCGGACGGCGCGCATCAGTTCAGCTCGATCGAGCCGCCGCGAAGCCGATTGGTGTAGCGGGCGCGTGACTCGATCACCGAGCCGCGCAGGGCGATGCTCCCGTCGCGGCTCAGCGTGATCGAGGCCTCGCCGCACTGGAGCACGACCTCCTCGCGGCCCTCCACCACCACGCGCTGGCCGTCCACGCGCACCGCGAGCTCGGAGGCCGCGCCGTCGACCTCTGGCTCGTCGGAGGCGACGCGCCCGATGATGAGCGGGCGGTCCGAGGCCCCGCTCCGGAAGAGGAGGACCACCTCCTCGCCGACGCGCAGGCCGCCGGCGTCGGGCCCTGCCGGCGGCCCGACGGGCGCGCGCATCAGCGCTGCCGGCAGCGGGCCGTGCGGGTTCTCCTCGTAGTCGACGAGGAGGCGGCCCTCTCGATCCACCCCGACGATCTGCCCGAGTCGAGGACCGTCCAGCCTTGATGGAAGCTCCGCGCGGACCGCCGCGGCTGCTGCTCGTCGTACCATCTCCCGCCCTCCTCGG
>JAKLHH010001121.1 GCA_022710245.1 Myxococcota bacterium | reverse complement strand
AGCCCACGGGTCACCGTGCCGAGGGCCCAGCCGATCTCGAAGGGCACGTGCTTGAAGCTGACCACCGCCAGCACCAGCGAGGCGACGATGGCCAGGACGCCGAGCACGGCGATCGCGCCGTGCCCCGGCCAGAAGAGCACCTCGACGCCCACCGCGACCACGCCCGCGCCGAAGAGCAGCAGCTCGCCCCAGCCGGCGAGGTGCACCACGTGGTGCCCGAAGAAGAAGAGCAGCAGGCAGGCCACCCCGAGGACGCCGGCCACCGCGTGCCCGGGCGCCCAGAGCTCGATCAGGATGCCGAGCATGCCGAGCGACATGAGCAGCGAGGCGATCGCGGGCTGCGAGAGGAAGCGGGCGATGCGCTCCGCCCAGTTGATGCCGGGTCGGATGGTGCCCGGATCCGCCAGCCCCGGCCGGCCGAGGCGCGTCAGCACGGCGTCGACGGTCGCGGCCGTGAAGGCGGCGACCTTGTACTTGATCGCCTCGGCGGTGGTCAGCGTCAGCGTGGTCTCCTTGCCGTCGAGGCCCTCGATCACCACGATCGGGTCCACCATCGCCTCGGCGAGGTCGCCGCGGCGCCCCTTGGCCTCCGCCGTCGCCTTCATCTCCTTGCGGAAGTAGGAGACCACCTTGGCCTCGACCGGGGCCATCTTGCCGCCGGCGAGCTCGACCGGCGTGGCGGCGCCGATGGTCGCGCCGTCGCACATCACGATCTGGTCGGTGGCGAGCGAGATCAGCGCGCCGGCCGAGATGGCGCGCTTGTCGATGAAGGCCAGGGTCTTCGCCTTGCTGGCCAGCAGCCCGTCCCGGATCGCCACCGCCGCGTCGACGCGCCCGCCGAAGGTGTTGATGTGCAGGAGCACGAGGTCGCCGGGGCCGGCGTCCTTCAGCACGCGCTCGATGAACGAGGCCAGGCCGAGGTCGATCTCGCCGTTGACCTCGACCACGAAGCTCTTGCCGGCGGCCGGCGCGGCCCCCCCGGCGGGAGCGTCCACCAGGGCCAGCACGAGCCCGACCAGACCCAGCGCTACCAGCAGACCCGCCCGATGCTCACGTGCTCGGCACACCATGCCTGGACCCTATCATAGCGACAGCCCGCGCGCTGGGCCGATCAGATCGAGGAGTAGAACGAGACCAGGATGCGGGTCCACTCTCTCCCGGGCCAGAGCCTGGCAGCGATCTCGGCGCCCAACCGGCGGTGCTCCTGCTTCAGCTGCGGCCGGGCAGCCTGCATCAGGCGCTGGTCACCCGTCACCTTGCCCAGCAACCACTCCAGGCCCCCCTGCTGTCCGGCGCCGAGCTCCCGCGCGACGCTGACCGCCCTGGCGACCAGCGGGCTGCGTCGGAGCGCGGCGAGCGTGCCCGCCTCGCTCCCCGTCGTGGCGAGGCGGTAGAGGAAGGTCGTCGACGTGAGCCCCCGTCCGTCGCGCTTCCAGCGGCTCGCCACCTCGGCGACGGAGAGCAGCGCCTGCGTCACCAGCGCCTCGTCGAGCCGCGAGCGAGCGCCGCTCTGCGGCCAGGTGCGCTCGGCCTCCTCGAGCAGCTCCACCGCCCGCGCGGCGTCCTCCGGCTTCGAGCTGAGGGTGCTGTAGCGCAGCAGGTCGGAGGCCCTGAGCAGGAGCGCCGCCGCGACGGTGGGCTTGTGCGCGAGCTGCCGGGCGGCGCCGAGGACGGCGTCCAGCTTCCGCGCTCGCTTCTCCATGGCGTCCTTGACCTTACCGTCGAGCTTGCCGCTGGCCCACTCGCTGCTCCGCTGGTCGTCGTCCGTGCTGTCGAAGCGCGGCACGCGCTCCACGCGCGCCTTGAGCTTGCGCAGCCCGTCGACGTCCTGCAGGCGCTGGAGCCATTCGCGCTGCCGCTCGGGGGAGTCGGTGCGGCTGGGGGCGAGGACCTCGCCCTGCTGGCTGACCTCGAGGACGCGCCGCACCCGCGGGTCCTGCTTCATCGCCCGGTGGAGCTCGTCGGCGAGCGGGCCGTCGAGCAAGACGTCGAGCAGCGTGTCGGCGTCGCCGTGCGAGAGCGCGAGCGGTTGCAGCTTCAGCCAGCGCGCCAGCAGGCCGACGATGGCCCGGTGCTGGAGCGCGATGGCGCTGTTCTCGAGGGCGAGGGCGCTGTCGGGCTCCAGCCGCAGCGCCTGGTCGTAGTAGCCGAGAGCGCGGTCGAGATCGCGGAGGTCACCGGTGCACGCGTAGCGCCCGCCCATGGCGACGGCGGCGTTGTTCGCGCTCGCGGAGCTGTGCGCCGCCAGCCGCGCGTGGTGCTCGGCCGCGGCGGCGAACTTGCGCGCTGCCGCCTCGAGCTTGCCGTCCTCGCGCAGGCGGTCGGCCTCGAGCTCGAGGAGGCTGACCTGCACGAAGGAGCTCTTCTGATCCGCCGCGCGGAGCCAGCGCTCGCGCTCGTCGCGATCCTGCGCGAGCAGCGAGAGCGCCACGGCCGCGTCGGACCGCTCGGCGCCGCCCTCGTAGACCTTCCTCGCGATCCCCCGGGCGCGCGCCGTCAGCCCCAGCGCGCGGTAGATCTCGGCCACGGCCAGGTCGAGGCTGGGCTTCTTCTGCGCGAGCACAGCCTGCAGCTCGGCGTCGCCCTCCTTGCTCTTGCCCAGCCGGTGGTAGACGTGCCCGAGGCCGAGGTGGAAGCTCGGCACTCCCTCCGCCGCCGACTGGATGGCGAGGAACGCGCGCTCGGCCCCGTCGAGGAGTCGCTTGCGCGCGGCGCCGCTCGCCTGCCCCGCGCGGCGCAGCTTGATCATGCCGAGCGAGAGCGCGGCCGGCACCACGTCGAGGTAGCCCTGCTGCTGCTCGGCGAAGTGCTTGAGCCGGGGATCGTCCTCGAGCTGCTTGGCCAGCCAGCCCTCGACCTCCTTGCGCTGCTCCGCCTCGGGCACGCCCCGCAGCCGGCTGGCGAGGCTCTCGGGCAGCTCCTCTCCCTTGAGCTGGGCCACCAGCTGGGTGCGCCGCTGCGCGAGGACCTCGGCGTAGGCGCGCGCCGCTGCCTCGTAGCCCGGCAGCCGGCCGGCGAGCTGGTGCTCGAGCACCTGCTCCGCCCGCTCGAGCTGATCGAGGTCGGCGCAGGCGCCGGCGAGCGCCCGCTGCGCGCGACGGGCGAGGAGGCCCGGCCGCCCCAGCCGCTCGAGGAGCGCGCGCGCCTCCTTGCTCTTGCCGGCGTGGCGCTGCAGCTCGGCGAGCGTGGCGGCCACCTCGTGGTCGCCGGGCCGCTCCGCGAGCGCTGCCCG
>JAKLHH010001120.1 GCA_022710245.1 Myxococcota bacterium | reverse complement strand
GCCCGGCTTCCTCGAGATCGAGGACCTCAGCCGCTGCACGCTGAGCCCGGAGAAGCAGGCCAAGGTGAAGAGCGCGCTGCAGCCGCTGCGCGAGCTCCTCGGCGGCGTCGGCGACCCCGAGGGCCGGGCCACCCTGCACCTGATCGGCGGCGTCTGCGGGAGCAGCTGCACCGACGAGCCCGCCGAGGTCGCCCACGGCTACCGCGAGCTCGCCGAGGAGCTCGGCGGTCAGATCGGCGACATCTGCCAGGCCAACCTGAGCGCCACGCTGCAGCTGATCGTCGACAGCATCGCCGCCTCCGCCTCGCCGCGCGTCCTGCACCAGCGGCCGATCAGCTCCACCCTGGCGGTGGAGGTGGGCGGCAAGCCGCTGCCGCGCAGTCGCGTGAGCGGGTTCCGCTACGACCCGGCGGCGAACTCGCTGACCTTCGTCAACGTGCCGGTGAAGAAGGGGGACGTGGTGAGCGCGACCTACCGGCGGTGGGACAGGCGGGACTGATCGGCGCCAGCCCTCGGTGATCTCGGGTCAGAGCGCCGCGAGCGCCGCCTGGATGTGCGCGCGGCCCTCCTCGTAGGGCTCGGCCGCGAGCGCCAGCCCGAGCTCCCAGCGCGCGCGGTCCGCGTTCTCGGCCCCGAGGAGGAGCCCGTAGAGGAAGTGGTGGCGCGCCCAGCCGTCGTGCTTGCCGGCCGCGGCGCGGAGCGCGCTGAAGGCGTGGC
The DNA here is from genome assembly GCA_022710245.1 of Myxococcota bacterium. The sequence goes on along the minus strand of JAKLHH010001120.1, from coordinate 2,516 downwards.
CCACGCTGCCGATCACCGCATAGCAGAGCGCGACGCGGCAGCAGCGATCGTAGCTCACCTCCGGCTCCTTCAGCTCCGCGGCCACCGCGGCCGCCGTGCGCGAGACGAGCGCCATGTCGCGGATCGCGAGGAGGCCCTGCAGCTCACCGAGCGGGAGCGCCTCGAGCCGCGGGCTGGCCGTGAGCCGGGCGAGCGCCTCACCCTCGGCGCAGCGGAGCAGCGAGGCGAGCCGCGCCGGGAGCTCGTCGAGGCCCGCCTCCTGGTAGAGCCCCGGCTCGACCAGGAACTCGCGGTAGATCATCCGCTGCAGCTGCTCGGCCGCGGTCATCGGCGCTCGCGCGCCGAGGCGCGCCCGGCAGGGGCGCGGCGGCCCCGCGGTGCTGCCGTGATCAGCAGCCAGGCGAGGAGCACGAGCGCGAGCGCGAGCCCGGCGCCGCCGCCACGCCCGGCGAGGTCGCAGCCGCCACCGCCGCCCTCGGCCTTGAGCACCGTCCAGCCGCCTCCCGAGGTGCAGTAGGCGGCGCCCGCCGCGCCCTCGCAGCTGGTGCCGGCGGGGCAGAGCTTGGTCGCTGGATCGCAGGCGACCGTGCAGGCTCCCTTGCCGTCCTTCTGCGCGCAGAGGCCGCTCGCGCAGTGGACCGCGTCGCTGCACTCGCCCGTCAGCTCCGCCAGCCCGGCGGTGCAGGTGCCGCCCGCGACGCAGCGCGAGTCGACGGTCACCTGCAGCTCGACGCTGGTGAGGTTCGGCTTGTAGTCGGCGACCTCGGCCTTCAGCGTGTGGACGCCGTCGGAGAGGTTGGTGACGAAGGCCGCGTACGGCGGCTCCTTCAGCTCGACCTTCTTGACGCCGTCGACGAAGAGGGTGACGTGGTGCAGCCGCAGGTCGTCGGCCGCGCCCACCTCGAAGCTGAAGTTCGGCGCCAGCACCGCGCCCAGGCCGGGCCGCAGGAACCACACCCCCGGCGGCACCGCGTCGCCGTCGCCGGGGCCGAGGTTGTCGAGGAGCACCTTGGCGTCGTCCTGCGTGGTGCGCCCGCAGGTGCTCGGCGGCTCCACCGCCGAGCTCACCCAGCAGCACGTCTCGGCGACGAGCGCCGGGTACATGACCGAGGTCTTGTCCTGCACGTGCTCGAGCCCGAAGGAGTGGCCGAGCTCGTGGGCGACCACCTGCGCGATCTGCTTGGGCGACCCGAGCTTCTCGGCGAAGATGAGGACGATGTCGTTCTTGTTGCTGTTCTTGCAGTCGAGCGGCGAGATCCCCACCGCCGCCGAGCCGTCGCCCTTGCAGCTCTCACCGGCGCCGCCGATCATCGCCATCGTGTAGTCGCCCGAGGTGGGCCGCGTGGTGACGAACTCCACCGCGTAGTTCATGAACATCAGCTTGAGCTCGTCGACGACCGCCTTCGACCCCTGGTCCTTGCCCCCGTGCTTGGTCCAGTCGATCGCCGGGTAGTCGAGGCTGGCCACGTCGATCAGGTCGGTCTTGTTGTCCTTCGAGCTGCTGCCTCCCGCGGTGAGCTTGGCGCCGTCGAAGTTGAGGTAGACCGCGAGCCGGTACGGGTTCTCGATGGTGACCATCTTCGGCGGCAGCCCCGGCGCCGGCGGCGGCAGGACCACGAAGTCGTGGCTGAGGTCGACGATGACGCCTGGCTCACCCGCTCGCCCGAGGCGAGGCGCGAGGAGCGCGAGGAGCGCGAGGGGCAGGGCAGCGAGGAGAGAAGAGCGCATCGAGACCTCCGGGAGGGGCGAGGGCGAGTCTAAACCGCCCCGGCAGCCCACGCCAGAGCGCCGAGCGCGATGCCAGCCTCGGCGGGCCCGCCGCCCGGGGGCGAGCGCCGCCGGCAGGGACTTTGCTTTCCGCCGGATCCCGAGGAGAATAGGGGCGGAATGTGCGTCCGTCCCGCTGCGTTCTTGCCGTGCCGAGGCTCGCGCGCTCCGGTGGTGCGCGCCGTGTCCCCGCTCGCGCTGACGCTGCCTGAAGGAGCCCTGGTGCGCGCCCGCCCCTGCTCGCTCGCCTGCACGCTGCTCGCCGCGGCGCTCGGCCTCGCCGGCTGCGGCGCGGCGCCGAGCAGCGCGACCGACGCGCGGGCCGGCGATGCGCGGCAGGGCGCGAGCGAGGCGGGGCTCGCCTTCTGCATGACGCCCGGCCAGCCCTGCGAGCCCCTCGACCCCTGCGGGCTCAACTCGCGCTGCAGCGAGGAGCTCGTCTGCGTCAGCGACGGACGGCGCTACTGCGACGACGGGATCGCCTGCACCCAGGACCGCTGCGTCCCGGGGGGCTGCGAGCACCGCGTCACCTCCAGCGCCTGCCTGATCGACCAGGTGTGCCACGCGGCCGGCGAGACGGTCACCTGCGGTCGCTGTGACCCTCAGGTGAGCACCACCTCGTGGAGCCCGACCACGGGCACGCCCTGCGACGACGGCAACCTCTGCACGCGAGGCGACACCTGTCGCGAGGGGGTCTGCCTGGGGCAGTTCTACAGCTGCAGCGACGGGCTCGCCTGCACCGACGACTC
>JAKLHH010000112.1 GCA_022710245.1 Myxococcota bacterium | reverse complement strand
CCGGCGCTCGGCCGCACCGGCCTCTGCGTCTCGATCATCGGCGAGAGCGGGGACGACCCGGCCCTGGAGATCCACAACAGCCCGTGGCACCCCTGCGCGTTCGGTCACCTCGAGGGGTGCTCGGAGGAGGTCGACCCCGAGATCGACCCCGAGATCGGCCCCGACGCCGAGTCGATGACGCTCAGCCTCGAGGGGGTCCCGGACGACAAGTACCTGCCCGACCCGTTCGTGGATGAGCTCCGCGAGCGCGGCTGGGATCTCTCGAACCGGCTCTATCCGAGCTGGACCCACTCGCCGGGCGAGGGTCCGCCCGAGGTGGCCGGCGCGCGCGAGCAGCGCCTCCTCCTCGCGGTCACGCTCGGCACCCTCGAGCACCTGCGCCGCCACCGCGACGCGCTCGCGGGGCTCGAGGTCCCGATCCTCGAGGGCGAGTACGAGGTGGAGCTCGACACGGGTCCGGTCACGGTGCGCGTCACCTCGCCGCACCCGCTGGTCTCCTGGCAGCGTGACGTCCCTGCCGCCACGGCGCCCGGCCCGCAGGGCGGGCCGCCGAACTGAGCGCGCGCGAGGCGGCGTCGGGAGACGGGCCGCGGGCAGGCCGGTCTTGCGGTTGATCCGTCGCTGGCGGCCAGCCTGAGGTCCTTCTCGAGGAGGGAGCTGATGATCACCGATGAGCTTCGCGAGTCCTTCAGGGTGCCCGGGAAGGTGGGGGCGCGGCTGGTCGCGGCCGCGGCGGGGCTCTTCCGCGAGAGCCCCTGGGACCTGCTCTGTGACGCCGACGTGCTGCAGCTCGACGTGCCGGCGCTCGGCGTCACTGGCTGGTGCGCGTCGGTGCTGGGCTCGCCGGAGGCCATCCCGGGGCTGGGCCTGTTCCGATCCGCTGCCGAGTGCCGGGCGCTCGGGCACCTGGCCGAGCACCCGGAGGTCGACCCGAAGGCCGAGTCGATCATGCTCGGCTACGCGACGACGGAGGAGCTGGACGAGCACCTCCCCGAGCCCTTCGCGCGCGAGCTCCGCGAGCGGGGCTGGGACCTCGGGACCGACCAGGTCTACCCGGTCTGGTTGCAGGCCTCGCTCGACACGGAGCTCTGCGGCCTGGCGGACGAGCGGCAGCAGACCATCCTCCTCGCCGCGACCCTCGGGATGATCGAGCACGTCCGCCGCTACCGTGGCGAGCTCGACCGGGCCTCCGCGGTCCCGACCTGCATGGGTGAGTACGCGGTGGAGCTCGACTCGGGCGTGGTCACGGTGCACCTCACCTCGCCGCACCCCGGGCTCTACTGGCCGCGCGAGCTCGAGGCGGCCGAGGCCGCGGTCCGCGACGCCCGCCAGGGGGGGAAGCTGAACTGAGGCGGCCTCCGGCAACCGCGCCCGAGAGCTCGACCGAGGTGGAGACCGAGGTGGAGCGCTCCGCCTGGCCAGGGGATGATCAGCCGGATGGACGTGATCGCCGCGGCCGTGGTCGATCAGCGTGCCCGCGGCGAGGTCAGGCTCGCGCTCGAGGTGCCGGAGGAGCGCCGTGAAGATGCTCGTCGCGGATCCCGAGCTTCGCCCTCCTCGAGAACCTGAATCGGCCGATCTCAGGACAGCGTTCCCCGGAGTGCGCGGACCTTCGGCGAGAGGGTTGACGGATGATCAAGCGGAGCGACTTTCAGATCCACATCGTCACTGATCTCGACGGACCTCGGGTGGAGGTGCTCCATGTGCCCACCGGTTCGCGGCGCAGCTGTTCTCCGCTGAAGGATGAGCCGGTTGGTCACGTCCGAGATCGCCTGGTGCGAGAGCTGACGCATCTTGTCTTCAGGGAGAATGAATTCGAGGTGAGCGTTGGTCGTTCAACCAGCGGCACCTTCCTCCTCGTGATCCACAAGCCATCGGGAAAGACCCGAGTGGCAGACCCGGTCGGGCAACGTCCTCAGGGCGCCCTGCGCGAGGAGATGATCGACGACATCCTCGAGGAGATCTTTCGCGAGCAGCCGCGAGAGGGATGACTGCGGGGCGGCCGATCAGGGGATCGGCATCCCGCAGCTCTGCCACTCCATGGTGTGTGACCCGCTCTCCCAGACCGGCATCGCCGTGAAGCACTCGCCGAAGTGGCTCCGCGTCCAGCCCGACCCGAAGCCGGGGTCACCGGTAAGGGAAGGACCCTCGGCGCAGGTCGGGCAGCCGCTCTGGATGTCGTCGTCGACCGGGATCGTGAAGGCGGGGTTGACCAGCTCGCAGTGGTCCTGGCCGTGGCCTCCGTCGTCGCCGATCGCGAGGTAGACGCCGGTCTTGCTGGTGGAGAGGAGGAGCTTGTACTGGGTCGGGCTGCCGCAGAGGATCGCTCCCACCCAGAGCTCGTAGCGAGGGTGGAAACGGACGTACCGCTCGCCCGTGCAGCTCGTCGTCGGGGTGGTGCCGCTGAAGGCCAGCTTCTCCCAGGCCGTCGGCGGCAGGCCCGAGAGATTACAGCCGGTCGTGTCGAGCTTGGGCCTGGGCTGGTCGAGCGTGCCAGGGTGGTCGGGTGAGCCCAGGTCGAGCCGGGGAGCGTCCTTGCGCGAGCCATCGAGCGCCCCATCGAGGAGCGCCCGATCGGCGCGCAGCAGGTCAGGGCTCCCGGACCGGTCCCGGCTCGAGGCGTCGGAGTCGACGAGCGGCACGTAGCGCGCGCAGCCACCCACGAGCAGCAGCGCGCCGAGGAGGAGACGTCGCATCAGTGGCCGGCGACGATGCGGGGTTCTTCACGCATGGGAGCTCTCGTGGTGCTTCCGGGGACGGGACGGAAGCAGGATAGCACGGATAGCGGTCTTCCGTCGGACACGTCGTCGGACCGCGGCCTCCGCGACCGCGGCCTGCGCTCCCGAGCCGGTCATCGCCAACGCTCCGGGGCTCGCGGCGAGGGGCCAGCGTCTTCGTCGCAGGGCGGCTGCTCCTCTGGCCACCGGCTCCCCTCCTGACCCACCACCGGTCGGCCTGGCCCTGCAAGCCCGGCGTCTTGTCCAGGCGCGCGGCTTGCACTGCTCGAGGCGCGATGCCACCGGTCCCGCTCCGCGCTGCGCTCGTGCTCCTCGCCCTCGGTCTCGGCCTCTGCGCCAGCCTCGCGGCGGCAGCGCCGAGGTCCGCCAGCGGACCGCTCCGGCCCGAGCCCGGCCCCGCCGAGCTGGTGCGGCAGCTCGCGGCGATCGCGCCGAAGGTCCACCGCCCGGCGCTCGAGGCGGCCGCGGCGCGCCTCGGCAGGTCGCGAGCTACCGCGGACCTCCGCGAGCCTTTGACGCAGGCGCTGCACCTCGCCGGCTGGACCGGCGAGGTCCTGCGGCGCAGCTCCTCGCTGACGAAGCGCAAGGCGCTGGCGCGGGTGCGGCAGGAGGTCTTCGCTGCCGTCGCCCTCGGCGCCGGGGCCGGGGAGCTGAAGCAGCGGATGAGCGAGGCGGTCGCCTTCGGCAAGGCCTACAGCCTCGGCGAGCTGATCGGGATGGGGAGCCGCGCGCGCGAGCGGGAGTACCTCGGCCTCTTCGTGAGGCGCGAGCTGCGCGCCGGGCTGCTCGCCCTCGGCCGCGCGGAGCAGCTCCACACCCACCAGAACCACGGCCGGGTGCTGGAGAGCGTGCTCGAGCAGCTGATCCCGCTGCTCGGCACGCTGTCGGGCCCGCAGGCGGCCCGCCTGCTCGAGCGGACCGGCGAGGAGCTCCAGGCGAGGTTCGCCGCGGCGCGAGTAGATCCGCGGCGCGTCTATGCGGGCCCCATCGTCGAGTGGACGGCGGGCGACCTCGAGCGGCTGCTCGGCGGTGAGCGGCGCGCGTGGGCGGAGCAGGAGCGACTGCCGCTGCTGAAGGGCGCCGCCGCCGGGATGACCGGCGCGACGCGCGACGGCCTCCTCGACATCCTCGGCACCTTCCGGCACCCGCGGGTCGCGTCGCGCCTGGGGCGGGTCCTGCGCCAGGAGGGGTTCCGGCGCCAGCCCGCGCAGGCGCAGCTCGCGGGCCTCGCCTGCCTCGCGCAGACGATCGAGACCGCGGAGACGACCGCCGCGCTCGCGCAGCGCGCGAACCTGCGGAACGCGGTGCGTCCGCTCCTCTCCGGCCGCTACACCGTCGCGGCCCGCTCGCTCGAGCCCACCGTCCTCGGCCAGGCGGGCAGCGGCGTCTGTACGCTCAACCTGGATCGGCTCCGTCCGGGTCACACCGGCGAGGCGGCCGACACCCTCTCGCACGAGGTCAGCCACCTGCGCAGCGGTCAGCGCGTCGAGGAGAGCGCCCGCTACTTCGAGGAGGAGTACCGGGCCTGGATGGTCGGCTTCCTTGGCGGCCATGGGCGCGCGCCGACGCGCCAGGAGGCCGCCGAGCGCACCCTCTTCCTCCTCGAGGGTGGCCCCGCGGACAGCGCGTACCAGTACATCGCTCGCGCGTTCCAGCGCGATCCGCGCGCCTTCGCGCCCTACCTGACCTCCATCTTCGGGGTCGCGAGCGGGGACCTCGGCGGCGGCGCCGCGCGGGCGATGGCGAAGCTGCGCGCGGTGAACCACCTGCCCGGCGAGGCGCCGCAGTGGGGCTGGCCGGGGTTCCTGCTCAACCAGCGCCGGCCGCGGAGCACCTCGCGGCGCTGAGGGTGGACGAGCTGCGGACCACGACCAGGATCACTCCAACCACTCCGATGATCACTCCAGGGCGCGGAAGGCCTCGCTCCGGTCGGCGCGTTCACGGCTCGTGGTAGAAGAGGATCGTCCCCGCCGCGCCCACGGCCCAGAGCCCGTGCCGGCTGCCCCAGAAGGCGTTGAGCTGGTTGCCGCAGGAGGTCTCGCGGACCGACCAGCCCCCGCTCGTGCGGTGAGCGGCCTGGCCGAGGGAGCCGCCGGCGAAGACCTGCTGATCGTCGCCCCAGAGCGCGGTGAGGCCGAAGCCCGCGGCCTCCGGCACCCAGACCGACCCCTGGAAGTGGTAGAGGCTCCCGTAGACGCTGACGAAGACGTCCTGCGGGCCGCGCCCCCAGACCTGCGTGGTCGGCCCGAGGCCCGAGGCCCCCGTCACCTTGCCCCAGCTCTTGCCGTCCCAGCGCAGGAGCGTGCCGCCCGCGGCCCAGACGTCGGACGGCCCCGTCCCCCACAGGCGACGGTAGCTGCCCGAGGCGTCGGGCGCCGGGGTCTCGACCCAGCCGGCGCCATCCCAGCGCAGCAGCACGCCGGGCGCGACCGTCGTCGCGGCGCCCCCCGCGAAGATGTGCTGCGCGTCGGTGCCCCAGACGGAGAGCAGGTCGCGCTTGGACGGCGAGCCTGGCGCGATCCAGGTGCCGTCGTCGCCCCGATGCAGGATCGTGCCGCCGGTGCCGACGACGACCAGCAGGCCCTTCGTGGCCCAGACCCCGTTGAGGTGGGCGCTGCCCAGCTGGGCCGGCAGGGGCGCCTTGCCCCAGCTCTGGCCGTCCCAGTGGAGGAGCGTGTGCGCGCCGACGGCGAAGAGGTCCGAGGGGCCGCGGCCCCAGATCGCCTGCAGCGGGTCGACGGTGAGCGGCGGCTCCGGGAGCGCGCTCTTCACGACCGGCTGCGAGGCGCTGGTGTCGACCTCGAGCAGCGCGCCGCCCGCCCCCACCACGAGCAGCGTCGAGCCGAGCGCGGCGACGGCGCGGTTGCCCGCCGTCGAGAGCGGGACCTCGGGTGTGGGCGCGAACGCGGTCACCCCGTCGGTCTGGTGCAGGCCGAGCGGGCCGAGCGCCCAGATCTTCGCCGCCGCGGCGACGCTGACCAGATCGTAGGTGAACGCGGCGGGGGCGAGGTCGACCCAGGCGGTCGAGCCGAGGTCGCCGCGCTGCAGCAGGCCGTCATCACCGGCGACGACGAGCTCCCCGGCCGCGGTCACCCCCAGGCCGCGGATGGCCCGGCCGAAGCTCTTCAAGAGCGACCAGCTGCCGGGCAAGATGCCGCTCAGGGCATGGAGCGCGCCGTCCGAGGTGCCCACGACGATCTGCCCGCCGCTCCAGCCTCCGACGATCGCGGTCAGGCTCGCGCCCACCGCGGGGCTGTCGAGGACGCTCCAGCCGCTCCCGTCGTAGCGGACCACGGTGCCCTTCTCTCCGGCGACGTAGACGTCGGTCGGGCCGCTGCCCCAGACCGCGTTCAGGCTGACGGTGGCCACCTGCGGGGGGAGCGGCAGGACCTGCCAGGCGCTCCCGTCGAAGTGGTGCACGCGGCCCGGCGGCCCGACGACGAAGGCCTGCCCGGCCTGCGTCCAGACGCCCCTCAGGTGAGCGGTGGTGCCGGCGTCGAGGCGCTTCCAGGTGCCTGCGACCCGGCGCAGCACCACCCCGCTGTCGCCGACCGCGAAGGCGTCGTCGCCGGTCGCGTCGGCCGACACGCTGTTCAGGCGGTTGCCCTGCGGTCGAGGGTGGACCCAGCACCAGCTGCCGGCGGTGCACCCGCTCGGCGGGACGGTCCGCGGCTGGTCGGGCCCGGCGTCGAGGGGGCGCGGCTCCAGGGGCCCGTCGTGTGGCGCGCCGTCGCGTGGCGGCGGCGCCTCGACGCTCGCGTCCGGCGGGCCGCTGCCGCCCTCGGTCTGGCCCGCCCGCAGGCCGAGGAGGCGGTGACACGCCCCGAGGCAGAGGAGCCCGGCCCCGAGCCCGAGGACGAGCCCGAGGGGCAGGAGGCGGCGGCGAGGCTCAGGGCTTCTCATGGGTGAGGATCGCTCCGCCGCTGCCGACGACCCAGAGCCGGCTGCCCGAGGACCAGATGCCCTGGAGGTCGTTGCCGGTGCCCCCCTCGACCTTGACCCACGCGCTGCCGTCGTTTCGCGCGATGCCGCCGAAGCGGCCCACCGCGTAGGTCGTGGTGGCGTCGCCGTAGATCTGCCGCACGTCGGAGAGCGTCGACGGGACGGGCTGCCAGGAGCTGCCCCCGAAGCGGAAGAGGTTGCCGTAGGCGGTGCCGACGTAGATGTCGTTCGGGCCGCGGCCCCAGATGGAGGTGAGGGGCTCGCTGGTCGTGGTGATCGTGATCTTGCTCCAGCTCGTCCCGTCGAAGTGCAGGGCCAGGGCGCCGCCGACGGCGTAGACGTCGCCGGCCCCGCTCCCCCAGACGGCCCGCAGCGGTCCCAGGGCGCCCGCGGGCGGGGTGACGGCGCTCCACGCGGTGCCGTCGAAGTGGAGGAGCTCGGGCGCGGTGTCGCCGCCGGTGTCGTCCTCGCCGACGGCGTAGATGTCGCTCGGTCCGCTGCCCCAGACCGCGTGGAGGTCGTGCTTCGCGGGCGAGGGCTGCGCCTTCCAGCCGCTGCCCGCGTTGTGCAGGATGGTGCCGCCGCCGCCGGTAGTGGCGGCGCTGCCGACGGCCACCGTGAGCCCGGTCGTGCCCCAGAGGCCGCGGAGCGCGGCGGCCACCGGCGACGGCTGCGGGGTCCACCCCTTGCCGTCGTGGTGCAGGATCACGCCCGTGTCTCCGACGGCGTACACGTCGGTCGGGCCGCGGCCCCAGACCTTGTTCAGCTGCTGGGTCGTCAGGGCGCCCGCGGGCTGGAGCTTGTCGAGCGCGCCACCCTTGTGCCGCAGGATGGCGCCCGAGGCGCCGGCGAGGTAGAGGGTGTCACCCGCCCCGACGAGCGCCTGCAGGCTCCCGCTGACGGTGACGGTGGCGATCCGCGCGACCTGGAACCCGTCGAAGCGAAGCAGCGCGTTGCCGCCCGCGAGGTAGACCTCGCTCGCGCTGCGGGCGACGGCGGCCTCCGCGGCCACGTAGTCCGCGAACAGGTACTTCGCCCAGGTCGCCGCCTTCGGGTCCCAGCGCCAGAGGCTGTAGTCGTCCGCCGCCACGAAGAGCGCCCCCCCCGGCAGCCCGGTGACCGCGCCGTTGGCGTAGGGCGAGCTGACGCTGAGCTGCTGGGCCGTCCAGGTCTTCGTCGCCCGGTCGAAGGTGAAGAGGCTGGAGCTGGCGCCGACGGCGTGGAGCGGCGAGCTGGCGCTCTCACCCCAGACCGCGCTCAGGGTCCGCTCGGGGCTGACCTTGCTGACGCTCCAGCCCGTCCCGTCGCGGCGGAGCACGGTGCCCTTCTCGCCCACGGCCACGACGTCGTCGGCGCCGCTCGCCCAGAGGGCGAGGAGGTCCACCTGCACGGGCGGCACGCTCTCGGGCGCCCAGGCGCCGGCCGAGAGGCGCAGCACCACGCCGTCCTCGCCCACGGCGAGCGCGCTCGCCGGGTCGAAGGCCCAGACGGCGCGGAGGTCGCTCGTCGTGCCCGAGGGCATCGAGCGCCAGGTCTTGCCGTCGAAGGTGACGATGCTGCCGGCCGCGCCGACGGCGTAGAGGGTGGCGCCGACCGCCGCGACGCCGTGGTAGGTGTTCCCATGGGGGAGGGGGTTCTCCCAGCACCACTCGCCCTTGCCGCAGGCGGGCGCCGGACCGTCGGACGACCGACCCTCGCTGCGGGGGCCATCGCCGCGAGGGCCGTCGCTGCGCGGCCCGTCGCTGCTGCTGCCGTCCACCTTCGAGTCAAGGACCTGTGGCGATGATGAGCAGGCGACCACCACACCTACCACCAGCGCCGCTCCTGCGAGCGCACGAGTCGACATGCGGCCAGTATATCGCGATCGGGCGTTGGCGCCGCGGCCTCACTCGCTGAGGATCACTCGGCCGGGGTCGTTCAGGCCGCCGCAGACGTCGGCGCCGCGGGCTCACTTGCTGAGGATCAGCGCCACCGACGAGTAGGCGGGGATCGTGTAGCTGAACGAGGCGCCGGTGACCGGCACGCTGACGGGCTTGATGCTGGCGAGGCTCGCGGCCACGTTGGCGGCGTTCACCTTGACGCCGTTGATCGCCGTGCTCGCCGAGGAGCTCGCGCTCGCCGCCGACAGGTCCGTCGGGCTCTGGCTGGCGAGGACGTAGGCGCTCGCGCTGGTCCCGGCGAAGCCCGTGGTGACGATGGGCGCGGTGATCGCGCTCGCGGTGAGGTTGGTCAGGCGCAGCTTGAGCGTGCCCGGCGCCTTGCTGTCCGTCGACGCCCAGATGGAGACCTTGGCCGGGTCGTAGCTGCTGCTCTCCACCAGCTGGTCGCCGAAGTACTTGGCGTACATCAGGTAGGCCGCGTAGGTCGGACGCGCGTGCAGCGTCGGCGTGGTGGTCTGGTCGCTGTCCGGGTAGAGCAGCGAGAAGTACTCGCCCGAGGACGCGTAGCTGTCCCACTGGGTGATCCAGGCGACCCCGTTAGAGGCCAGGCGCCCGAGCACGTCGGAGTACCAGAGCGCGGCGAGGTGGTTGCCGTTCTGCGGCTTGTTGTCGCCCGAGTTGACGCCGAGCTCGCTCACCCCCTGCCCGGCGCTGTAGCCAGCGAGCGCCTTGCTCTGGATGAAGCCGGGCACCAGCCCCGACCACTCGCGGCTGTAGGAGGCCTTCCAGAAGTCCGGCGAGGTGACCGCGAGGTTGAAGCTCCACTCGGTGACGTCGGCGGCCGACGAGGAGCTCGAGTCGGTCTGGTACCAGTGGTAGCTGACGAAGGCGAGCTCCTGCCCGGCGGTCTTGGCCGCGGGGAGCGCGCTCGTGATGTACTGTGAGGGGCTGTTGCCGCCGCTCGCGTAGGCGGTGCGCATGATGTCCGTCGCCGTCGCCGGGCAGCCGCCGACGATCTTGATGGTGGGGTCGGCGGCGAGCATCGCCTTCTGGTAGGCGGCGAGCCGGCTGGCGTAGGTCGCGGGGTCGAGCTTGGTCGGGTTGTTGAGGAAGGTCTCCAGGTCGAGCTCGTTGCCGAGCTCGTAGGAGCGCAAGCTGGTGAGGTTCTGCTGCTTGGCCCAGGCGACCAGGCTCGCCCACATGGCGGGGTCGTTGCTGGAGACGTTGACCTGGATCATCACCTCGGCGTTGACGCTCTTGGCGAAGGCGTCGAGGCTGACGAGCTCGTCGGTGCCGTAGCTGTAGTAGTAGGTCTGCCCGTTCTTGGTCCAGGCGGTCTGCGCGGGCTGCTGCGTCTTGCTGCTGTCGAAGCCGACGTAGTTGGCCCAGAGCCCGCCGGCGTAGCGGATCAGGCCGGGGTCGATGGCCTGGATCGCCTGCGGCAGCCCCTGGATCTGGCCGACGAAGGGCTTGCCCCAGCTCTTGGTGAAGGTCCAGTTGGCGAGGGCGACGCCCTTCAGCTTGCGGTCGAAGGGGCGCACCGGCTTGGTCACGTTGACGACCAGCGCGCTCCCGGGGATGGGTCCGGAGTCGAGCGGCTTGACGCCCGTGTCCTTCTTGACCGCGGTGTCGGGCTTGACGCCCGCGTCCTTCTTGGTGCCGGTGTCCTTCTTGGCGCCGGTGTCCTGCTTGGTGCCGGTGTCCTTCTTGGTGCCGGTGTCCTTCTTGGCGCCGGTGTCCTTCGTCGGGTCGAGGTCGTCCAGGCCGCGGTCGCCGGGCGGCGCGGTCTCGCTGGCCGCGAGGTCCGCGCGCGTGTCTGCCGCCGGGGCATCCTTGCCGGCGTCGGCGGCGGGGGAGCTGCTGCTGCAGCCCCCGAGGAGCAGCAGCGCGGGCACGAGGCGGGCGAGGGGGAGCGTGGGGGCACGGCGACCGGCGCGGGACGGACGCAGCATCGGACGGCTCCTGGCGTGGGGGTGAGTCCAGTCTACGCCCCGGCGTGCGGGCGGTTCAATGGACCTCGGCCCCGGGAGCCAGGTTCGCTCAGCGCCGCTCCCTCAGAACGCGAGGCCGCCGAGCAAGCCGAGCGCGACGCCTCCCTTCATCTCCTCGAGATCGTGGCTGTCGGACCAGGTCGTCCCGCCCACGCGGACCAGCCCGGTGAGCTGGAGCCGCAGGTTCAAGCCGAAGCGCCGCCGCAGCCAGTAGGTGCTGTCGAGGGCGGTGCCCGCCGTGACGTAGTGGCCCGTGTCGCGGAAGCCGGAGTCACTGCCCATGGTGTCGGCGCGCTCGAGGCGTTCGTAGCCGATCTGCACCGGGAGCTGGAGCTGCCAGCCCCGGGGGCCTCCAGCCCGCCGATCGAGCAGCGTGAAGAGGACTCCTGTCCGGACCCCGACGTGGCTGCCCATGAAGAGGATGCCCCCACCGCCATACACCTCGAGCAGCACGCGCTCGAAGAGCTCCGCCCGGAGCGAGCCGCCGCCGAAGGTCGTGGCCGCCAGCCCGAAAGGCGTCTGGGCGCTCTGCCCGGCGTAGATGGGAGTGTGGTGGACGGAGCCCAGCCAGATCGTCGTGAAGGGCAGCTCGAGGGCGAGCTTGATCCGGACGGGGACCGCGGCGTCTGCCACCGCTGCTGCCGACACGCCGAGCAAGACCAGCCCCAGCAGCGTCGAGCAGAGAAGGGCGATCCGAAAGCGGCGGGAGGGTCGCTGAGTCGTCATGATGCACCTCACTGCTCGAGAATGAGGAGGGGGAGCGTGCGCCAGAGGGTATGAGTACATCCCAGCTGGGGTCTTGCAGCATGCGTGCCGGGAGCAAGCGACCCGCCACCGATGAAAGCCCTGACGATGGCGGGCTGAGCTCCGGCCATGCGTGCCCGTGCTGCACACGTGTGAAGACCGTGCCACTCGCTCCTCGCGCCGCGAGCGGCGAACGGCAAGGTGCCACGTGCGCTCCGCCACAGACGGCGGCCGCGATCGGGATACACTGCCTTCGAGGAGAGGTGATGGGCGTGTCGAGCTACTCTCGCCTCCGGGTCCTCTGCGCGCTCTCGTGCGCCTGCGCGCTCTCCTGCGCCTGCGCGTTCCCTGTCCGTGACCAGGGCCCCTGGTACGTGGAGCTCGCCGCCCGCTGCGACGCCGGCGAGCTCCCCGCCTGCACGCAGATCGAGGACGCGTGCCGCGGAGCACCTCCTCCCGACCTGCGGGCGCCGGGCCTGCGCGCCGGAGAGAAGGCC
>JAKLHH010001119.1 GCA_022710245.1 Myxococcota bacterium | reverse complement strand
AGCGGCTCCCCGCCGACCGCCAGCTCCGGGGCGCCGAGCTCCGGGGCGAGTGGCGGCGCTCTCCCGCCCCGCGACGACGGCCCGCCACCCCGCAAGCTCCTTGGGATCCCGGTCTACGCCTGGGCGATCACCGTCCTCGCCGTGGTGGCCCTCATCTTCCTCGTCGCCGGCATGCGCAACCGCAGCCGCTACATCATCGTCTGCAACGCGCACAAGGTGGAGCTCCACCAGGGCCGCACGCTTCCCTGGCCCTTCGGCGAGGAGAACGTGGGCGGCGTCGAGTACAAGCCCATCGTCATCCCGGCCGAGGCCGACTGCCGGCGCCAGGTCTTCTCCAGCGAGGAGGAGGCGGCGCGCGCCTTTCTGGAGATCCTCCTCGGGCAGGTGCGCACCGCGCTCGCCAACCCGGGCGGCTCCAACCTGAAGGAGGCACGACAGCAGCTCTCGCAGGCGATGCTGCTCACGCGCACCTACCGCGGCCAGCGCAAGGAGGCCGAGCGCATGCTCGCCGAGCTCTCCTATCGCGAGGGACGGAACGGCCTCGCGCGCGCGGAGAACGAGCTGCGCCTGGCGCTCTTGCGCTTCCAGGAGGCTCAGAAGCTCGGCGGCGGCCGCTTCGAGGACCTCGACGAGTGGATCACCCACCTCGAGGAGATCCTGCGCGTGATCGCGCCGACGCCCTTCTCGAGCGGCGGTGGCGGCCTCGGCGCCGGCAAGCCCCGCTCGCTGCCCCCGAGCACCCAGCCGCAGAAGAAGCTCCCGCCCTCCGGGGTGCCGCCCTCGCTGGCCGCGCCTGACGACGCGGGCCCGCGCCCCGTCGACGCGGGCCCTCCGCCCGGCGGCGGCGGCGTGCTGATGTAGCCTCGCCGCGAAGCAACGATCGCGTCGCACCGCCTCGCCGCGAAGCAACGATCGCGTCGCACCGCCTCGCCGCGAAGCAACGATCGCGTCGCACCGCCTCGCCGCGAAGCAACGCCCACGTCGTTGTTGCCGCGTTGCCTTGCCGCGAAGACGACCGCGTCGTCGTTCGAGCCTGGGCTCGTGAACTCCAGGACTCTCTGTGAAGCGCGGTTCACTGAGGCGAGCTCTGCCACGACGTGATTATCGGCGGATGCCCCTCCACGAGGGCTGGCACCGGAGTTGCTCGGGCGGCTGTGGCACGAAGGAGGCACCATGCGTTCTCGCTCTCGCTCGCTGTTGTTCAGCATGCTCCCGGCCGCGCTCCTCTCCGCCTGCAGCGGCCCCTCCCCGGTGGAGGTGCGCGAGCACACGGCGGCGGCGCTCTCGCAGCTGCTGCAGGAGGCCGGCGACACCGCGGAGGCGGCGCGGCGGCTGGCGGGCGTGAAGAGCCTCCTCGAGGGGCTCGACGCGGCGTTCCCGGGCCTGCGGCTCGCCCGCGAGGTGCTGCCGAAGGCGGGCGCCGCGAGCCTTGGCGCCTCGGCGGCGAAGGCGGCGGCCAGGCTCGACGAGCTCCTCGCCCCGATCTTCAACGACGCGAACCTGGAGTCGAGCGGCACCGGGAGCAGCACCTTCCTCGTGCGCGGCGCCAGCGTCTGCGCGGCGCGGGCGAGCTCCTGCATCGCCGAGGTGGACCGCCTGCAGCTCCGGCTGCGTGCCACCCTCGCTGGCTCCAGCGACGGCGACGGCGTCGACCTCGCGCTCAGCATCGGCTCGAGCGGCGAGCTCGCGGTCCTCGAGCTGCGGCCGACGAGCGCCCGGCTCCAGGTCTCGCTCGCCGCGGCGCGCGCCGCCGCCGAGGCGCTGGCCCGCGCCGGGGAGCTCGAGCTCTCGCTCGCCGAGCTCCCGCAGGTCGCCCGCGGGGTGCTCGCGCTGACGCTGACCCGACACGCGCCCGGCGACCTCTCGCTGGCGCTCTCCGTCCTCGAGGCGGTGGAGCTGCAGGGCGCGATCCGCGGCGGCACCTACCGCGTCGCGGTCGAGGCGCGTGACCCGGTCGCCTCGCTGCGCGTGGCGCCGGCGAACGGCACGCTCGCCGTGGCCTGCGACTGGGGCACGCTGGAGGCGCTGCTGCCGCTCCGCGCGCTCGTCCGCGAGAAGGCCGGCGCCCCGACGACGGGGGGTCAGCTCTCCCTCATGCTCGCCGGGCTCCACGCCAGCCTCGGCCTCGACGCGAGCGGGGTGGCCCGCGCCGCGCTCGACCTCGGCGCTAGCCCGAGCTGGCTCAAGCTCGATGGCAAGACCCTCGTGCAGGTGCTCCTCAACGCGGGCGGCGCGGTGGAGGCGGCGGTCCCGCCCTGGCAGGGCCTGCCGCGCTGCGCGGTGACGCCGCGCCTGGACCTCGAGGTGCACCTCGACCTGGCGCCCCTCGACCCATGGCTCGACGAGGCCGCCCCGGCCTGGGCTCGCGGCGAGCTCTATCGCCTGCGCCTCGCCGACCCGAGCGGGCGGCCGGAGGTGGCGCCGGTCCGGGAGAGCGGCAGCTTCGAGGGCGGGCTGCGCGTCGTGAAGGGGACCCTGGTCCTGCAGGCGGCCAGCCCGGCGACGACGATCACCGTCGGCGCTGGCTCCTGCCTGACCTCGAGCGAGAGCGAGGGCGCGCACCCGCTCCTCGGCCAGCTCCGCGTCGTGCCCTGTCCGTAGCGCCCGTCGACGCCGGTCCCCCACCTGCCGATGGAGGCTGGGGCAGTGCGCTAGCTCGAGAGGTGGTGGAGCAGCTTGCCGATCACCATGTCGAGCGCGACCAGGTTGTTGCCTCCCTCGGGGATGATCAGGTTGGCCCAGCGCTTCGACGGCTCGACGAACTGCAGGTGCATCGGGCGCACCGTCCTGTAGTACTGCTCGCGGATGCTGCCGAAGTCGCGGCCGCGGTCCTCGAGGTCGCGCCGGATGCGCCGCATGATGCGGATGTCCGCGTCCGTGTCGACGAAGATCTTCATGTCGAAGAGCGAGCGCAGCTTCTCGTCGACGAAGACCAGGATGCCCTCGACGATGATCACCGGCGCCGGCTCCACGTGCCTCCACTCCTTCAGGCGCGAGTGCGTCTTGAAGTCGTAGACAGGCGACTCGACGGCGCGCCCGGCGCGCAGCTCGGTGATGTGGTGGTAGAGGAGCTCGTTCTCCAGCGAGTCGGGGTGGTCGTAGTTGAGGTTCCTGCGCTCCTCGAAGGGGACGTCGCTGCGGTCCCGGTAGTAGCTGTCGTGCTCGAGGGTGGCGACCGCCTCGGGGGGCAGCCCGGCCGCCACCTTGCGAACGACAGTGGTCTTGCCTGAGCCGGTG
>JAKLHH010001118.1 GCA_022710245.1 Myxococcota bacterium | reverse complement strand
CTCGAGACCCTGATGCTCGCCCCCGAGCGCCCCACGGAGCAACTCCTCCTCGAGGAGCTTCGCTGGAGCGTGCGGGTGCTCTCGCGCGCGCTCGACTGGAACCGCGACCTGAGCCGCTGCTGGCGGGCCGACTACCTCGCGGCGCTCCTCGGCGTGACGACCGCCGCCTGGCGGCCGGCGCCCTACGCGAGCATGCTGGCGCGACGCCCCGCCGCCGCCGCCAGCCTGCACCGCCAGGCCGTGCACCTCCTGCGGGATGCCGTCCGCACTGCACCGACCGCCGCGATCGCCGCGGCCGCCGAGGCCCTGGTCCGGTACGGCGGCGTCCCGGTCGCCGACCTCGCGGCCCTGGCGAGCGACGCGGCTCGCGAGGACGGGGTCGCGCTCGGCGTCTTCCGAGCCCGATCGTCGCAGGTCGGGGCCTTCACCCGGAACGAGGGGCTGCCCGACCTGCGGCGGGCCCTCGCGCTCGCCGGCCGTCCGGCCCTTCGCCGTGAGATCGAGGCGCGGGTTCGCGACGCGGAGCAGAGTGAGAGCCGGACGAGCAGGGACAAAGCTCCGGCCGGCAAGCGTACCAGGAAGAGATGAGCCACCTGTCGCTGGTCTGGACCGCCCTCCTCGCCTGCGCGCTCCCCGTCCCCGCCTCCTCTGCCCCGCGCCCGATGGTCGCCATCGCCGGCCAGCTCGAGGACGGAACACCCGTCCTCGGAGCGCCGGTCGACGCGCGCCGCGGGCAGCGGATCATCCTCCACGCGGTGCTCCGCGTCGGCGCTCGCACCTACGCGGACCTGCCCCAGCTCCTCGTCGGAGGCCGCCGCCTGCGCCCGCCGTCGCTGCGACCGCTCTCCGAGCTGACTGACCTCCGCCTCGCCTGGTACCAGGTCGAGCCCGAGCCGCACCACGTGACGAGCGCGCCGCCGAACGAGGGGAACCCCGCCTACTCGAACGCGGTCCTCTTCGGCAAGCAGCACGGCCGCTGGCTCGGCTACGACACCCTCGAGTACAAGGAGACGCTCCTCGCGAAGGCCACGCGAGCCTCGCTCGAGCTCCGCCGCGTGACGCCCAGCCACCCCAAGGTGAACGTGGCCGGCGGCCTGGGCGCCATGCGCTTCCGCCTGGCGGCGACCCTCGGCGGGCAGACCTTCTCCTCGCCCGGTGTGGAGACCGCCGGCAAGCGCGGCATCGCGCCGTCGGTGATGCGGGTCAGCTTCCGTGAGGCCGACGACCTCGCCGGCTACCTGACGGCATTCTTCAACGTCCCCAACGTCTTCGGCAGCGGCGGCGACGGCCGTACGCACCAGACCGAGCTCTTCCAGGGCGCCGACTGCGCCGACGTGATCATCGGCGCGGCGCGGCTCGGCGGGGCGCGCCTCGCCTACACCAGCGTCCTCGGGCTGCGCGCCTACGCGAAGCCGGTGACCCCCGTGCTCTTCCTCGACGGCACCGGCGTCTTCGAGCTGGACGGGGGCAAGAAGGGCCGTCCCGTCTCGCTCGCCTTCGGCACCGCCATCCGTCGTGGCGACATCATGCTGATCGACTACGCCGGCTTCGCCGACTCGCCGCGCACCTGGGACCACGTCGCGATCGTCTCCCGTGACCAGGGGACCGCGGGCGCCTTCGACCCGCGCGACCTGGTCATGCACATGGGCTACCTCTACGGCCTCGCCTTGGCGGAGGCGCAGACCGAGGGGCCCGCGCGGGTGCAGTTCCTCCGCTGGCGGCCGGAGATCCTGCGGAGGATCGGCCCCCACCCCCCGAGGCTGGTCACCCGCTGACCGGCCACCGTGGCCGTGGTGGTCGGCCACTCTGGCCAGACCACCGCCTTCGCCGCCGCCACACCCCAGCATCCTCGAGGGTTCCGTCATCGTCGCGGCTGGCATCACGGGTGCAACACCTCCGCAGACGCACACTGGAGGACGACGATGGCGCATCTCACGAGGAACCACGGCTGGCTCTGTCTGGCGATCGGCGCGCTGCTGACCACCGCGGCCTGCGACGGCGAGGTGTTCGAGGAGAACGCGCCCGCCGGCCAGGTGCAGGAGAGCGAGGGACCCGAGGTCAACAGCACCAGCGAGGCGATGAAGCAGCAGGCCTACGTGAACCCGGCCGAGGCACGTGCGGTTCGCGGCGAGGCGAAGGGCACCTCGGGCGGCCCGGGCGTGACCAAGCTCTCCTGCGGCGGCTGCTGGCTGAAGATGGCCAGCTCGGCGATCTGCACCATCGAGTGCGCGGTGACCTTCGGCTTCGGCTGCCTGCTGTGCGCCGCCCAGGACGCGGCCCTCTACGACTGCGTCGTCTACCTCAAGGACCACTGCCTCTGAGCTGCGCCGCTCGCCCGCTTGCGCCGCGCCCGCATCTGTCCGACTCTCGACGCATGCACCGCCCGTCCCTGCTCGTCCTGGCTGGCTTGCTCCTCGCCGCCTGCCCGCACCCCGCGCCGAGGGCGCGCGGTCCGCTGGGCTCCACCGAGCCCGCGCTCCTCGTCGACGTCGACATGTGCCTCGACGACGCGCGCGTCCTCGCGTCCCTGCCGATGCAGCGCCGCTTCGCCGTCGACTCGGTGATCTCCGTCGAGGGCTGCGCCGGCGCGCGACGTGGTGCGGAGAACGCCGCGCGCATCCTCGCCGCGCTGGGCGCCGATCAGGTCCCCGTCGCCGTCGGCGCCGAGCGGCCGCTCTCGGGCCCCGTCGCGCCGCCGGCCTGGCGGGGCATCAGCGAGCGCCTCGGCGGCGTCGCCCTGCCCGCCCCCCGCCGCGCCCTCGAGCGCGTGGAGCCCGGCGCCTTCGTCCTCGCGCGCCTGCGCGCCGCGAGCAGGCCGTTGCGCGTCCTCGCCCTCGGCCCCCTCACCAACCTCGCGCTCGCGCTCCGCGCCGACCCCGCCACCGTGCGGGCCCGCGTGGAGTCAGTGCAGCTCCTCGGCGACTTCCTCGCCTGCGACTGCTTCAACTGCCAGGTCGACCCGCAGGCCGCGCGCGAGGTGCTGGCGGCGGGCCTCCCGGTGACGATGGTGGTCCGCTCGGCGACGGACGCGGCGCCCTTCGACGCGGCCTTCCTCGGTGAGGTGCGGGCGCTCCGCGGCCCCGCCGGCCGGCTCGTCGCCGGCTTCATGAGCGAGGGGCTCCACGGCGGGATGATCAAGCTCTGGGACGACGCGGTCCTCGCCGGGCTCCTCGAGCCGCGCGTCCTCGAGGTGCGCGAGGTGCGTCCGGGCGTCCGCGTCGCAGCGCGCCTCGACCCGG
>JAKLHH010001117.1 GCA_022710245.1 Myxococcota bacterium | reverse complement strand
TGGCGGGTGCACGGGTGCTGGCGGGTGCTGGCGGGTGCTGGCGGGCGCTGGCGGGTGCTGGCGGGTGCTGACGGGTGAGATCGGCGTGAGCGAGGCGCTAGGGTGTGAGCTGGATGCGGACCCGACGGTTGTTGCCCACCACCTGCAGCGTGGTGAGGACGATGGCGTAGGGTGGCTGCACCCTGGTGACCTTGACCTCGCCGCCCGGGAGCAGGCGGTCCGTCGCGCCGTCGAGGACGTGACCGACCTGGCCGGGGGCGACTGGCGCCGGCGGACACTCGAGGTGGAGCACCAGCTGACCGTTGCGCCGGTAGAGCGAGATGATCTGACAGAGCACCTCGCGGGGCGCTGGAGGAGATGGGCTCGTGGCCGGCCGACGGTCCCGTCCCGTGCGCGGCGGAGCCTTCACCACGCAGCGCCCGTCCTGACAGCGCCCCGACGCACATTGCTCCGGGCGTGACCAGGTCGCGCAGCCGACGATCGGCGCGACCTCGCAGAGCTGCGCGGCCCCATCGCGGCAGCGCCGCTCTCCCTCGTGACAGGGCTCTGCGCAGCTGCTGCAGCTCCCGGCGCTGCAGAGGACGCCAGGCGGACAGTCCGCGCTGCGGGTCCAGGCCGAGCAGCTCGGCGAGAGCCGCTCGCAGAGCCCCACGCTGGTGGCACCGAGGCAGATCCGCTCGCCAGCCTTGCAGTGATGCTTGCTGCAGCTCGGCGGCGGACCGCCCGGCTCGAACGTCGCGCGCAGCGCGTAACGGGACGCGTCGCCGCGCCCGCGCGCCTGCACCCGGATGTAGTAGTTGCCCGGCTGCTCCACGGCCAGCACCGCGCGAAGGCTCCCGGGACCCCAGGGCCGGCCCTCCTGCTGCGTGATGCCCATGGCATCGAAGAGGTCGAGGGCGAGGTGCGCCTCCCCGCTGTCCCAGTGGAGGAAGACCGAGAGCTTCCCTGGAGTGGTCAGCATGACGTGCTTCCAGTCCGTACGGTCTCGCAGGTCGTAGCTGACGCTGTCGTTGTGAATGAGGTCGAGCCGGAGCCGCGGGCTCGAGGTCCGTTCCTGATCAGCCCCGCTGCTCGTATTCCGGCAGTGCTCGGTCGAGCAGCAGCCCGGGGAGAGGACCGCGAGCACTCCAAGCGCCATCAGCGCACGAAGCTTCTCCATGATCCCGGTCGAAGCAACCCACGTGCCGTGCCCTCCTCCCACAGAACCCGTGGAAAGTACGTCTGGCCCGCGCCCTCGGTCGTGCCATCGCTTGCGGAGTCGGCAAGATGTGGCTGCGGCTGGCGTCGGCGACGATGCCGCGGCGCGATCGACGGGATCATGCCGGGGCTCAAGTCGCACGCGATCTCGGCCGATGAGAGAGTGATCCCCTGCGACCGAGGGAGGGCTCATCGATGGCTGCCCCGATCTCATCATCTGACACCTGGCCTGCCGCCGGGGACGAGCTCGCGCTGGAGCAGCTGCTCCGCTGGCAGGTCCAGCGCCTCCTCGACTCCGGCGACCTGCGCATCCCGCCGCTGCCCCAGCTCGCCCTCGAGCTGAAGCGGATCGCGGAGTCGGACTACCCCGACCTCGGCGAGGCCGTGCAGCTCGTCAAGCGCGACGCGCAGGTGGCGGCCCGCGTGCTCCGCGTCGCGCGCTCGGCAGCCTACAGTCGCGGCTTCAACGTCAGCAGCCTCGACGAGGCCGCGGTCCGCATCGGCGTCAACGGCCTGCGCGGCGTCGCCTTCGCCATCTCGCTCGGCGAGGTCTTCCGCTGCGGCCCGCTCGTCCATCAGGTGCGCGAGACCCAGCGCCACTCCTTCGTGGTGGCCGAGGCAGCCTCCTACGCCGCCGCCCTGGTCGAGGCCGACAGCGAGGTGGCGTTCCTCTGCGGGCTCTTCCACGACGTGGGCCGTCAGCTCATCTACGCGGCGCTGGCGCAGATCGGCACCATGGACTCGCGCTGGCTGGCGCCGGAGACGGTGACCCAGCCCTTCCTCGCGCTGCACCAGGAGCTGGGCGCGACGGTGGCGCTGCACTGGAGCCTGCCTCCGGCGGTGGTCGAGATCGCCGGGTTCCACCACGATCCCTCCTGCGCCCGCGCCGGGCTCAAGCTCGCGCACCTGGTCGGGCTCGCGGACGTCGGCGATCACCTGCAGGCGGCCGACGCCGTGGCGCGCGGCGCGGCCCTGGCCCGGCTCTACCCGGCCGGCGTGGTCGGCGTGCCCCCCGAGCAGATCGCCGAGGTGGGCGAGCTGATCGGGCGCGTGCGCGAGGACGCGAAGCTCGCGCTGCTCACCAGCTAGCGCGTCGCGACGGACCTTGAAGCCGCTCGCCCGCTCGGCTAGCATCGCCTCCCCACGGAGGAGACACCGATGCCCCGCGCCCTCGTCGCCCTCGTCCGCACCCGCCCCGAGACCGTCCTCGACGACACCATCCGCGCCTTCGAGCTCGGCGGCGGCCCGGCCGCGCTGAAGCGCGACGCCGGCACCATCCTGAAGGACAACATCAGCTGGCACTTCCCCTTCCCCTCGGCGAACACCACGCCCTGGCAGCTCGAGGGGACCATCCTCGCGCTGCGCAAGCACGGCTTCGGCGACGTCACCTGCGTGCAGAACAAGACCGAGGTGACCGACGCGGTGAAGGGCGAGACCCTCAACTGCTACACGCCGGTGCTCCGCGCGCACGGCGTCCCGGTGCTCTTCAACTTCCGCGAGGAGGACATGCGCTGGATCCCGCACCGTCCGCTGGCCCGGATGCGCGCCCTGCACAAGATCTACGGCGAGCGCCTGCGCATCCCGGACTACTTCGTGGGCCGCAACATCCTCCACCTGCCGACGGTGAAGTGCCACATCTATACGACCACGACCGGCGCCATGAAGAACGCCTTCGGCGGCCTGCTCAACCACAAGCGCCACCAGACGCACACGTACATCCACGAGACCCTCGTCGACCTCCTGGCGATCCAGCAGGAGATCCACCCTGGCCTCTTCTGCATCATGGACGGCACCACCGCCGGCAACGGCACCGGGCCCCGGCTGATGAAGCCGGTGGAGAAGAACGTGCTCCTCGCCAGCGCCGACCAGGTGGCGATCGACGCGCTCGCGGCGAAGCTGATGGGCTTCGACCCGATGCAGATCCCCTACCTGCGGATGGCGCACGAGGACGGGCTCGGCGTGGCGCGCCCCGAGGAGATCGAGGTGGTCGGCGACCTCGAGCTCGCCCGCGAGAGCTGGGGCTTCGAGGTCGGCAAGTGCTTCCACC
>JAKLHH010001116.1 GCA_022710245.1 Myxococcota bacterium | reverse complement strand
CCGTTCTCGGCGTAGATGCGCGCCAGGCGCGCCTTGTCGAGCTTCAGCGCGTTCTCGGTGAAGGGGCGGCCGGGCTTGAGCTGGAGCTGCGAGAGGAGCGTCTTCGTGTCGAGCGAGCGGTTGCCGGTCAGCTCGACCTTGTCGACGATGACCTGGCGCCCCTCCTCGATGGTGAAGCGGACGTGGAGGTCGCCGCCCTGCGTGGTGCCCGTCGCGATCGCGCCGGCGAGCGCGCCAGGGCGCCCCATCAGCTCCCGGTGCGGTGCGATCTCCGCGGAGACCTTCACCTGGCCGAACCCCTGCTCGCGGTAGAAGGCGAGGAGCCGCTCGACGTCCTGCTGGAGCTGGGTGTCGGTGACATAGCCACCCTCGCCGAGCGAGAGGTAGCCGAGCCAGGGGAAGGTCCTCGTGCGCACCACCTTGCGCAGGGCCTCGGCGCTCAGCGAGCGGTTGCCGACGAACTCCACCGAGCGCACGCGGAAGCGCGGCCCCTCCTCGATCTCGAAGGTCAGCTCGTCGACGGTCTGGCCGACCTTGCGGCCGAAGTGGACGCGCGCCTGCAGGTAGCCGTCGGTCTGGTAGCGGCGGTGGAGCTCCTTCGCGCTCTGCTCCGCCTCGTAGTCGTCGTAGGTGCCCTCGCGGGAGAAGGTGAGCACCGCGCGCAGCTCCTTGTCGGAGAGCTTGTGGTTGCCGCGGAAGATCACCTTGACCTGCTTGCGCTGGCGGATGTCGAGGGTGACCCGCACGGCGCGCTCGGCCGGCAGCTTGGGGTCGACCTCGTAGCCCTCCTTGATGCGGACGCCGTAGAACCCGAGGTCCTGGTAGCGGCGCGTGAGGTCCTCGACGTCGAGGCGGAGCTGCTCGGTGTTGAAGGTCCGCGTGTAAAAGAGGATCTTGTGCTTCAGGCTGCGCGAGATCTCGACGTCGGAGAACGCCTGCTCGCCGCGCAGGCTGGAGTGCCGGACGATCACCTCGCCGATGCGGTGGCGGCGCCCCTTCTTCAGCGCGATCTCCAGGTTCACGCGGTGGGGCGCGTCGGCGGGCGTGACCTTGATCTTCAGGCTGCCCTCGAAGTAGCCCTCGCGCGAGAGCCAGGCCTTCATCCGCTCCTCCTGGCGCGCGATGGCCTGGGCCAGCTCCTTGCCCTCGGCGAGGCGCTGGCCGGGGCGGAAGCGCAGGCGGCGGAGGATCTCGTCCTCGAAGAGCGGCCAGTTCCCCTTCACGTAGATCTTGCGGATGACCTCGTAGGGGGTGAGGTGGAGGACGGTCTGCTGACCGCGGAGTTCGAGGCGCACCTTGTAGCCGAGCGCGTCGAGCGAGCGGATCAGCCGGTCGCCCTGCTCGGGGCTGAGGGCGCCGCGGAGGTCGGAGAGCCCGAGGGCCCGCTCCAGCGCGCCGGGCTCGTCCATCAGCTGGCCCTTGAGCAGGACCGACTCACCCTGGGCCCGGCGCACCGCGGCGGGCGTGGAGGGCCCCTCGCTGGAGCGGGTGCCGACGCGGTTTGGACGGTCGGAGACGGTGTTGTCACCACGAGGGCGTGCCGGCGCGGTCGCGGGTCGACTCGCGGGGCCGGACGCCGGCGCGGACTCGAGCACCGGGATGGACGAGGGGCCAGGCGCAGGCGAGGGCTCGGCGTGCGCCTGCCCGGGGCAAACGAGGACAGCACCCGAGGCTGCCGCCAGGCAGACCACGAGCAAGGTGCGGAGTGTGATCACGCAGGCTGACTCTAACAGATGGCGGTGGAGGGCGGAATTACACGACGTTCCCGACGCATCGGCGCGGGGGCGTGTGCGGGCTGTCACACGGCGTCCGGGTCTGCTCGCGTCCTCCGCACGCTCCGTGGAGGGCGAAGTCTCTGGAGACCGGATCGGGAGCTGGCGCGTTGGAAGGAGCATCTCACGGAGGCTCCCATGGCACATCCACGCGCTCTCCTCGTCGCCGTCGCTCTCCTCCTGCTGGCGACCCCCGCCGCGGCGGGCAACCTGGTATCGGTCCCCGCGGCTAACGGCCAGAAGAGCGGGCTCAAGCTGCGCTTCGTCAACTACACGGGCGGCGCCTCGGGGCAGATCGTGATCGACGTGCAGAACCCCGGGCAGCACGGGGAGACCTTCGATGCGCGGGGGCTCTACTTCGTCCCCGACGGCGATCCCGAGCGGGCGCCGCAGCGCCTCGGCGCCGCGGGCCCGTTCGAGCAGCAGCACGGCGACTCCTGGCAGACGAAGCAGACGACGGACGTCGCGCCGGGGCAGACCGTCCGCCTGAAGCTGCAGGTCTTTTGCCTCGACTCGCACCGCGGCGCGCCGCAGGCCGGCCAGGCCTTCCACCTGGGCGCGAAGCGGCTGCCGAAGGAGCTCAACACGGAGATCCAGCGGGGCGCCGAGCGGACGTTCAAGGCCAGGCCGTCGAAGGGGGAGGCGATCGGTGAGGTGCAGGGCCACGTCTGGTCCACCCGCAACAAGAAGTGGATCAAGCTCGAGGGCGAGCGGGCCAAGGAGAAGTCCGACCCCGCCCCGGGATCCCGGCGTCACCACGAGCGGCTCCCGGTGCACCGCGCGGTGCAGGGGCAGAGCCTCGAGTAGGTCGCGCCGTGGCCGGGGCGCCGGCCCCCGGTTGAGGTCAACTGTCCCCGTCGGAGCTTGGTCTTCGGCGGAGATGAAGCTATCGGCGCTGGGGGGCGACGCCGGGACCGCTCAGGGCCGCCCCCGGGTCGGGTCATCCGTCCCCCTCCACCGCCGGAAAACCGTTTGAGGCCGCCTGGCACGTGGCTCGCACCGTCGCAGGGGCGGAGGCCCCATGATCCGAGCCATCGCCCTCTCGCTCCCCCTCGTGCTGGTCGCTTGCGGCGGCGACGCCGGAGGCGAGGCGGCCTGCGCCTCGAGCGCCGACTGCCCGGCGGACTCGATCTGCGCCGCGGGCACCTGCCGGCCGAGCAAGGCGCCGGTGACGCCGGTCAGCACGTGCGACGGCGTGAGCTGCGCCGCGGGGCAGGTCTGCCGCTTCGGCGCCTGCGTCGCGACGCCGACCGCGTGCACGACCAGCAAGGACTGCCTCGGTGACACCTACTGCCTGGCGAACGAGTGCCTGCCCTGGGGGATGGGCCCCGGCGGCGCCAGCAACCACGAGTGCAGGCACTCGGTCCCGAAGGGCGTCTTCCAGCCGACGCAGCAGTGCGCCTGGGCGGGGCCGCCGGCCGGCGACAAACACCCCGCGCACAAGAACGTCCTCGGCACGCCGACGGTGATGG
>JAKLHH010001115.1 GCA_022710245.1 Myxococcota bacterium | reverse complement strand
CCGGACCGCCGCCGGCAGCCTCGTGACCGCGTCCTCGCGGCCAGAGATCACCAGCACCGGGCGGCGCAGCTCCTTGTACCGCGGCTCCATCCAGCTGAAGTCCATGCCGCGCGCGGCGGCGAGGGCAGCCGCGAGCGCGCCCGGCTGCCGCAGGAGCTTGCGCGCCTCGTCGACGGCGGCGGGGTGGACGAACGGCTGCGGGTCATGAAAAGAGAAGTTCATCCGGTCGTCGATCCGAGAGTCCCAGAAGAGCGAGAAGAGGATCTCCCCCACCCCTCGGGTGCGCGCCCAGGTCAGGAAGGGCGGGAGCTGCTCGGCGAAGGCGAAGCTGCTGATCAGGGTGAGCGAGCGCACGCGCTCCGGGCGCTGCAGCCCCATCCCCAGGCAGACCGCGGTGCCCCAGGAGTGGCAGACGAGGTGGGCGCGGGTCACCCCGCGCTGGTGCATCACCTGGTGCACCTTGTCCGCGACGGCGGCGATCGAGTAGTCACCGGCGACCTTGTCGGACCGCCCGTGACCGGGCAGGTCCACCAGGAGGACGTGGTAGCGCGGCGCGAGGACGGCGAGCAGCGGCGCCCAGGAGCGACCGCTGGCGCCGAACCCGTGCACGAGGACGACAGGAGGCGCGTCGCGCGGCCCGTGCTCCTCGAAGTAGACCCCGCTCCCATCTGGCAGCTGGACGTAGCGCTCCGGTGGTGCCAGGTGGGCGGGGCCCTTCTGGAACTGAAGGCAGCTGGAGAAGAAGCATGGGAGGAGGAGCAAGGCCGCTCTGCGAGTCATCGAAGGACCTCTCGATGTTTCAGTTGACCATTTGAACCAAACGGGTCAGTATGTCAATACGGAAAGTGAGGCTGGTGCAAGCGTCGAGAAGCGCGAGGCTCA
The DNA here is from genome assembly GCA_022710245.1 of Myxococcota bacterium. The sequence continues at coordinate 2,362 of JAKLHH010001115.1, read as the reverse complement.
GTGGTCCGGTGAGCGGGAGAACCCGCCGGGCGGCCGACCAGTCGTTGACCAATTGGGATCAAACAGTCATAGTCGAGGACATGGCCAAGAAGTGGAGCCTCAGCGAGTTGCGCGACTACCTCACCCAGGCAGCGGGGAGCAGCGAGACGGACGAGCCCAAGGAGCGGCGGAGGCTCCAGATCGTGCGGGCCGCGACGGAGCTCTTCGTCCGCCAGGGTTATCGCAAGACCAGCATGTCCGAGGTGGCCGACCTGGCGGGGGTCGCCAAGGGGACGATCTACCTCTACGCGAAGGACAAGGCTGACCTGATGCTGCAGGCCCTCGCCGAGGAGAAGCAGCGGTTCCTCGACGTGCTCAGGCCGGTGCTCGAGGACGGGCTCGCGCCGGCCGAGCGGCTGCGCCTCTGGGTCCGCACCGCGCTGGTGGTCAACACCGAGATGCCCCTCGTCTCGCGCCTGCTCTCCGGCGATCGGGAGATCGTCGCCGTGCTGGCGGAGATCGACTCCGCGGTGCAGGACCGCGCCCTCGAGGTGCAGCTGGACCTGGCGGTGATGATGCTGGATGACGCCGCGCGGCCACACCGCTGGACCGAGTCGGAGCTCCGCGACCGGGCGCGCGTGCTGATCGGCCTCCTCTACTCCTCGGCCCACCTCTCCGAGCCGTGGGTGCGCGGCTGGCTCAGCACCGATCGCTTCGCCGAGCTCCTCTCCGAGATGGTGGTGAGCGGAGTCTGCCCGGGCCCGCCGCGGGCGTGACTCAGGCGCCGAGCGCGCCGCGCAGCAGGTACGCCCTCGCGACCTCCACCCCGAGCTCGTAATCGGCCAGCAGCGCCGCGCGATCCTGCGTCGTGCGAGAGCTGCGCAGGGGGCGCGGTGGCGCGAGCTGCTCGACGGTGATCCCCGCCGGCGGGTGGGCGATCAGCTCCAGGGATCGCTGGTAGGCGCGCGAGCGCCCGAGCACCGCGCGACGGAGCGCGGGGGCTCGGCCGAAGGCGAGGGAGAGCACCGCGGGCTCCAGGAGCTCGCGCTTGCGGTAGCTCACCGGGCGGGAGCGCACGACCAGCACGCGACGAGCGCCACGCTGCACGGCGGCAAGCACCGGCAGCGCGTCGGCCACCCCGCCGTCGACGAGCGGCTCACCGTCCACCACCGGCGCGGGCCGGCAGAGCGGGGGGATCGTCGAGGACGCCTTCAACGCCAGGTACCAGCTCTGCTCCTCCGGCTCGAGGTAGCGCGGCGCGCCGGTGGCGGCCGAGGTGCAGACGGCGAGGAAGCGGCGTCCGCGGCCGTGCGTGGCGCGCACCGCGGCGGCCAGATCGAGCGGGTCCTCGCGCTGGAACGCGCGCCAGAGCCCGTCGAGGTCCATGTAGCTGCCGCCCAGCGCGAAGCGGCGCAGGCTGAAGAGCGCCGGATCGCACATCAGGCCGGTGTAGATGCGGAGGTTCCGCCCGCGCTGGCCCGCGAGGTGCGAGGAGAGGTTGCAGGCCCCCGCCGACACGCCGAGGTAGAGCTCGAAGGGATCGTGGCCGTGGTCGAGGAAGCAGTCGAGCACGCCCGCCGAGAAGACACCACGCATCCCCCCACCCTCGATGACGATCGCGGCTCGCTGCGCACCCTCCGGCATCTCGCACCTGCTCCCCAGCCGGACACCATAGCAGCCTCGCGGCGCTCGAGCGACCTCACTTCGCCACTTGACATAATGACCCAAATAGACTAATCGGTCATCAGGCGCGCAGAGCGCCCCCCCCGCGAGAGGTGAACAGATGGGAAGAACCCAGCAGCAAGCGGACAGGCAAGGCCGGCTTCAGGTCAGAAATGGCGATATTTATTACGAGTACTTCGGTCACGGGGAGCGAGAGGCGGTCTGTCTCCTGAACGGCCTCGCGATGGAGACCCGGTCCTGGTACAGCGTCCTTGACCACCTCCGACCCGATCACGACGTCCTTCTATATGACTACTTCGGCCAGGGCCAGTCATCGAGCCCCGATGTGCCCTACTTCGTCCATCACTTCGCTGATCACCTGGCCACCATCATGGACGAGCTCCAGGTGCCGCGCCTGCACACCATCGGCGTCTCCTACGGCGGCTTCATCGCCGCGGAGTTCGGTCGCCTGCACCAGGACCGCCTCCTCACCCAGACGCTGTCGGGCATCCTCCTCACGCGGTCCATCAGCTTCCAGATGTACCAGGACCTCTCCCTCCGCTTCTACCGCTCGGGCCCACAGGGCTTCGAGCTCTACACCCACTACCTCTACGAGAAGATCTGGGGCGAGGCCGCCCTCGCGGAGACCTTCTTCGCGGTCCTCGAGAAGATGCGCGCGAGGTTCGAGGAGCGCTACGCGAGCGCGACCCACGCGCTGATC
>JAKLHH010001114.1 GCA_022710245.1 Myxococcota bacterium | reverse complement strand
GCGTGCGCAGCATCGTGGTCGCGCTCTTCCTCGCCGCGTTCGTCGTGCTCTACGTCGCCGTGCGGCTGATGGAGCCCGAGCGCCTGCTGAACCCCGACGGCTTCGCCTCGCTGATCCACATGCTCAGCTCGCTCTCCACGCCGTCCGGCTCCCTGCTGCCGTCGCACTGGGGCACGACGGTGCTCGCCGCGACCTTCCGCGACGCGCCGGCCTTCCCCGAGTGGCCCGCCTCGCTCGCCGCGCTCTGGACAGGCGCGGGCGCGAGCTTCGTGGTCGCCTCGGTGTGCTTCCGCCGCCTCCACCGCGGCGCCTACTCGAACAGCCTGCAGAGCCGCACGGTGGCGCGCCTCTCGCGACTCTGGGCGCGGCTGCGCGGCCTGCCGCCGCCGTCGCCGACCGCCATCGGCACCCCCGGCCGCCGCGCGCCGGCCGTCGACTGGCTGCGCGTGCTCGGCCTCCTCGCGCCGCGCGGGCCCTACCGTGAGCTGGTGGTGAAGGACGCGAAGCTCCTCCTCCGCGACGCCTCGCAGTGGTCGCAGCTGGTGCTGCTCTTCGCGCTGGTCTTCGTCTACCTCTACAACTTTCGCCACTTCCGCCAGATCGGCGAGGCCGGGCTGATCGGCGAGCTCGCGCTCTACCTGCTCGGGCTCGGCCTCGCGGGCTTCGTCACCACCGCCGTCAGCGTGCGCTTCGCCTTCCCGCTGGTCTCGCTCGAGGGGCGCGTGCTCTGGCTGCTCCGCTCGGCGCCGCTCGAGCCGCGCCAGCTGCTGGCGGGCAAGCTGATCTCGACGCTGCCGCCGCTGCTCTTCGTCGCCGAGGCGCTCACCGTGCTCTCCTCGCTGATCCTCGGCGTGCCCACGCGGATGGTGCTCTTCAGCGCCGGGGTCGCCTCGCTCACCAGCCTCTCGGTGGGGGCGCTCTCCGTCGGGCTCGGCGCGCTGCTGCCGGACTACCGCGCGGACAGCGCGGCGAAGGTCGCCGCCTCCTTCGGCGGCCTCGTCTGCATGAGCCTGGCGATGGTGGTCGCGGTGCTGCAGGTGCTGCTCTCGTTCTACCCGGCCTACCTGCTCCACACCGGTCACCCGCCGCGCTGGCTGCCGCTCCTCTGCTGCCTCGCGGGCCTGCTCCTGCTCACGGTCCTCGCCTGCGTCATCCCGCTCCGCCTCGGAGCGCGCGCGCTGGATCGCCAGGAGCCCTGACACGCGCCGCTCGACGGAGGCGCCTGGCTCGACGGGAGGCGCCTGGCTCGACCGGAGCTTGTCGGCGGTCGGTGCGTCCGGTATCGTGCCGCACGGAGTGCGCGCGGAGGAAGTGATGACACGGCTGCGAGGACTGCTGGTGCTGGCGACGCTCGCGCTCGCTGGCCTGGCGGTGGGCTGCAAGAAGGAGCCGCCGCCTCCGCGCAGCGAGCTGCGGCCGCTGCGGCCGCTGCCGAGACCGGATCAGGGCGTGCAGGTCGTCTCCGAGCCTCCCGCCAGCGCTCCTGCGAGCGCGCCGGCCAGCGCGCCGGCCTCGCGGCCTGGAGCCGAGAGCGAGGGTGAGGGCCAGGGCGAGGGCCAGGGCCGGGGCCAGAGCCAGGGCGAGGGCGAGGACGGCGCTGCTCCCTCGTCGGTCGGCGTCGCGGCTTGCGACGACTACCTGCGCAAGCTCGCCGCCTGCCTCCCGCGCATGCCGGAGAAGGACCGCGAGGTGATGAAGCAGCTCGAGGAGGCCTCGCGGCTCGCCTGGCAGCGCACGCGCCTCGCTCCGAGCGGGCACGCCACCCTGACCAGCGTCTGCAAGCGGTCGCTCGAGGCCGCGAAGACCTCGCTCGCCCGCTACAAGTGCAGCTGGTAGCCCGCTGGCGCGGGATCGGCCAGGCGGCCACCCGCCTGGCCAGGTCGCGGCCGTCTTGCTGCACCGCGCCTCCGAGGCCGTCCCCTATTGCCCTGTAGAAACGGTGCCTTGTCACCGCCTGCCGGGCGCGCCCTGGTGCGGTACGTGGCACCAGCGTTGCAGAAGACCTGGGCATGCGCCGCTCATGGATGCTCGTGCTGGTCGCCGCGACCCTGCTCGCGCCTGGCTCTGCCTCGGCCGGCTGGCCCAACCTGCGGGAGTGGCTGCGCCGCCCGGTGCCCGAGGCCCGCGCGCGGGCCTCGCTGATCCGCGCCTGCATCGCCACTCACCGCGAGCTGCAGAAGGAGCACCCCGCGCTGCCGCTGCCCTCGAGCGAGATCCTGCCCGGCCAGGTCGCGGCCGCGAAGACCTACGGCGCCAGCTGGACCTGCCGCGAGTCGAGTCGCCTGCTGATCCGGCGCCTGGTCGAGCGCGATCAGCGCCTGACCCTCGACAGCTCGGGGAAGAACGCCTTTCGCTGGGGAGCGGAGGGGCTGGTCAGCTTCCACTACTACGCGGTCGACGACCCGGGCGCGCCGCGCCTGCTCGTCGACGCCACGGCGGTGAGCAACTTCGGCCTCGACGTGGGTCAGGGCGGCGTGCTGCGCCGGCTCCTCGGCGAGGCGGGCTCCGCGCAGCGCAAGCCGGCCGCGGCGGCGCGCGTCCTGAAGCGCATCGAGCGAGGCGGCATCGACGGGCTGCTGGTGCTGGCGCACCCCGACGAGATCGCGGTCTACCGCGACGCGCTCGAGCGCGCGGCGAACCTCCGCCGCGGGATGACCCGCGACGCCGAGCGGCGCTGACGGGCTGTCGGCGCCTAGATGAACGAGCGCGATTCCGCTCGCTCATCCAGGTTCGTTTGAGGACGGGTCGGCGCCCGCTCCCCGTCGGAAAGGCTACTGAATCACTGGTCACGATTCGTGGGTGACTGTTCGAGAATCGTGACCGGTGATTCAGACCCGCGCCTTGAGCGAGTCGAGGCTGTTCTTGGGATCGAGGTACTCGGTGAGCTTGCGCTCGACGTAGGCCTTGCCGCCGAGGCGCTCCGCGAGGAAGCCGACCTTGACCTCGGCCGCGAGCAGGCTCGGCTTCAGGTCGAAGGTCCCGTCGAAGGAGACGCCCTTCACGTTGCCCTTGATGTGGGCGCTGTCGGCCTGCCAGTCGCACTGGACGCCGTACTTCTTGCTCCAGTAGTCGGTCAGCGCCTTGATGCGGGCGACGGCTTCTTCCTGGGTGAACGAGTGGCGATGTTCGAGCTTCATGGGGCCTAGGTCTAGCCAAACCCGGAGGGCCCGTCAACCGCAGTCAGCACAGTCAGCGCCCCAGCACCAGCTCCACCCGCCGGCGCAGCATGCTGACGTGCTGGTCGGC
>JAKLHH010001113.1 GCA_022710245.1 Myxococcota bacterium | reverse complement strand
CCGCACTCCGCCGCACCTCTCGCCCACCCCAACCAGCACCTCCCTGCCGAAACACGGATGCCAGCGGTAGTGCACGAGCCGCAGCTCAGTCCGCCGCGCATTGTGTTGTGTTCGTGCTCAATAACGAACGGCGTCACCGGGAGCAGCGCGGCCAGGTGACCAACCGCGACTGGCTGGACCCCCTCACCTCCGGGAAGTGGTTCGATGGCTGGGTCCACGGCTGCAGACCGCCTCCGGGACCGCCGCCCGTCGCCGAGCCCACGACCTGGCTCCTCCGTGTCGGCTGGCGGAAGGGGGGAGGGCTACTCGACCTCAACGAAACGATCGCGGCGTGGCAGGAGTGACTCACTGCAGCCGGAGTCGGGCGCGACCGCGACCGAGAACGAGCAGCAGCAGGAGCAGGAGCAGGAGCAGGAGCGGCAGGGCTGCCAGCCAGCCGCCGCTGCCCGCGACCGCGCAGCCGCCGCCGCCCTCGACGATGAGACCGCCGGAGGAGAGGGGTGGGGGCTGGGTGCCCGGGCGGCTGCCGGCGCTCGTCGGGTCGGTGCCGGCCTGCAGCTCGACCCGATCCGTGAAGCCGTCGCCGTCGCTGTCCACGGCGGGGTCGAGGACGCTGAGGCCGCCGCCGACGGCGCTGAGGCGCGGCGGAGGGCCGCCGCCGTCGTGGCAGGCGAGGTCGCCATCGAGGGCGCTCGCCGTCGCCCCCGAGCCGGCCCAGATCAGCACCGGCGTCGACGGCTTGAGACCGAGCGAGGCGAGGTCGGCCCAGGGCACGGCGAGGGAGATGAACGCGTCGGGGTCGCCGCCGTAGCTGGAGCCGCTCGCGGCCTCGGCGCGCCCATGAGTGGCGAAGGGGTAGCTGAGCGCCGCCGGCTGGTCCGCCGGATCAGCCGGCGCGTCGGCGACGGTGACGGCGCTGTTGCGGTAGACCTCGACCTTGCCCGCGCTGCCGTTCACCACGAGCAGGAGCTGGTAGTGCGAGGCCGAGCGATCGAGGCTGAGCGCGACGCCCCAGGCGAAGGGCGCCAGCTTGCCTCCCGGCGCCGGGTCGCGGTCCAGGCGCAGGCGCAGGTAGAGGTGCTGGGCGTCCGCGGCGACCAGGCCGGCCGGCGCGCCGACGTCGCCGACGAGGTCGCGCTCGTCGACGGCGCCGGGCTGGTCGCGGCGCAGGTCGGACATGACGCCGCCTGCGCAGGGCAGGGGCGCCCACTTCTCGGCGCCCGGGAAGCTCTGCGCGCTCGCGCTGGCGCCGAGCGTGGCGAGCGCGAGGCTGGCGAGCAGGTAGAGGACGACTGGGGAGCGCACTGCCGGCTCACCTCCTGCGGGTGGCCTCGAACTCCACCCGTCGATTCTGCGCGCGCCCGGCGGGCGTGTCGTTCGGCGCCAGGGGCTGGCCCGGGCCCAGGCCCCGGGCCTGGAGCCGCTTCTCGTCGACACCGCGGCTGATCAGATACTGTCGCACCGCCTCCGCGCGGGCCTTGCTCAGGCGCACGTTGAAGGCCGGGTCACCCTGGCTGTCCGTGTGCCCCTCGATGCGGAGGCGCTCGATCTCCGGGTGCTCCTTCATCACGCCCGCGATCTGATCGAGGAGCCCGAGGCTGCCGGGCAGGAGCCGCGCCGAGCCGGTCGCGAAGCGGACCTTGCCGAAGACGACCACCTTGCCGCGGTGGATGACGACCCGAGCCTTGTCGGGGCAGCCGTCGCCGTCGCCGCCGGGCTCCTCGGCCTGGTTCGGGCACTCGTCGAGGTCGTCGATGACGCCGTCGTGGTCGTTGTCGATCTCGGGGCAGCCGTCCTCGTCCTCGAAGCCGTCGCGGTCCTCGCGCGCGAGCGGGCAGTAGTCGCGGTAGTCGGGGACGCCGTCGTGGTCGCTGTCGGTGGCGTGGTCGCGGCCGGGCAGGTGGCGCGCCCAGCGCACCCCGATCAGCGCGCGCACGTCCGGTGAGCCGACGCCGCTCGTCAGCCCCGGCCCCACCGCCGCGTAGACCGCCACCTCGCGGTGCGGCCAGACCACCGCGCCGGCGAGGAGCTCGAGCGGCGCGGCGTGCGTCGTCGAGCTCGGCTGGAAGCCGCCGGCGAGCTCGGCCGAGAGATCGAGGGGGACCTTGCCGGTGAGGACGCCGACCGTCGCGGCGACGCCGTAGGTGAGCTCGTAGGCGCCCGTCACGTCGAGCGCCATGCTGCCGAAGCGGGCGCGGAAGCCGACGCTGGTCGCCACCAGCCAGCGCGGCCCGCCGAAGCCGAAGAGGAAGCGCGGCTCGAGGGTGACGCCGCCCGCGCCGCGCAGGGCCGCGGCGTCCCCCGTGGGGAAGGTGAGCAGGAGGTCTCCGCCGAGGTAGAGGTCGAGCGGGCGAGCGCGCAGCCACCAGGCGACCTTGTGGTCGAGGCGCAGGTCACCGAGGCCGGCGTCGGCAGAGAGGGTCTGACCGCCGAGGCTGAGCGGGTCACCGAGGTAGAGCGCATGCACCGGCAGGTCCACCGCGACCTCGAGGAACCCGAAGAGCCCGAGCGAGCCGACGACGTCGAGGCTGAGCGCGTGGCGGAGCGGTGCGCCGAGCTCGGCCCCGCTGGCGCGGTCGCGGAGCACGACGGGGCTGCCGGCGTAGCTGGCGACGAGGCCGACCCCGAAGCCGAGGTGGAGCGGCACCACCGGTCGCTCGACGAGGAAGCCGCCCGCCGCGCCGATGGGCGGGGCGTAGCGCTGGCCGCTGAAGCCGTCGCCCACGGCGCTCCCGGCTGGCAGCAGCAGCGCGGCCAGCACGAGCACCCAGCTCAGGGGGCGCGTTCGCACGGGGCGAGTCTAGCACCCGCGCGCGTCGATTGGGAACAGCTCCTCGGTGGCGCCGGTGGCGCCCCCTCCATCGCGGAGCCGCCGCAGGAGGCCGGGGACCTGGTCTCACCGATCGTCGAAGTTGTCGCACTCGGCGCGGATGGTCACCAGGTCGACGCGGTCGCTCGCCGAGCCCTTCGCCTCCTCGACGCGCGCGCGCACGAGGTTCGCGCCCGACGACCGCAGCCGAAGGACACCGCGCGCCACCATCCCCTCGGCCGCGCGCGAGAGCCAGCGAGAGACCCTCGCGGCGCGCTCATGGGCCAGCGGAGCGCTCGTCCCGGCCCCCTGCACCGCGGTGATCTCCAGGGCCACCAGGCTCTTCAAGCGCGGGAGCTCGGCCGCCAGCTTCTGAAGCAGCGCGCCCGCAGCGCCCTCCAGGTCGGCTGACCCGCGCTTGAACGAGAGCCGCGGCTCCGC
>JAKLHH010001112.1 GCA_022710245.1 Myxococcota bacterium | reverse complement strand
CCGGAGAACGTCTGGTCGATCCTCGGCACCCTCTCCGACGCCTTCGCGTCGGTGCACGTCTTCAGCCCGGTGGGTGCGAGCAGCGACCTGCTCCTGGTGGCGCGGGTCGACCCCGGGCCGCTCGACTGGGCCGCCGTCGAGCAGAGGCTCCGCGCCGAGGGCGTCCGCCGGGAGCTGAAGCGGATCGGGATCCAGGACGCCGGCGACATCTTCGCGCGGCTCCTGGCGGGCCCCGAGGGCGTGCGCCGCCTCGCCACCGGCGCCCCGCGCAACACCGACGACAACGCGCGGATCGAGTTCGCCGCGCCGCGGGACCTGATCAACTACCGCAGCTACTCCTCGCGGAGCATCGTGCGAACGCTGCGGGGCACGCTCCCCGCCCCCGAGGCCGCGCTGGTCAGGGCTCCCGCGGACGCCGCGGCGAGGCTCTGCCGGGGGCTGCTCCGCGCCGGCCGGCCCGTGGACGCGCTGGCGCTGGCGCGCCGGGCGGGCGGCGGGGCAGGGCCGACCTGCGTCCGCCTCGCCGAGGAGCTGCAGGAGCCGGTGCCGCGGCCTGTCGCCGCCGAGGTGGCGCCGCTCCTCGCGGGCTCGCCGCGGCGCGAGGCGGTGCTCCGGGCCGTGGCAGCGCCGCCGCGCCAGGCGCTGGTGGAGCTGGCGCGGGTGCTCCAGCCCGGCATGGACGGCGACCTCGGGCTCGCGCTCCTCGGGCACCTGCTCGCCTACGAGGACGAGACCTACCTCGCCACGCTCTTCCTGGTCGCCGCCCGCGAACGGGGGGCGCCGCTCGCGAGCTACGCGCCGCTCCAGCGCCTGCTCGCGCTCCAGCACCGCGAGGCCCGCCAGCACTGGCGAGCAGTGGAGCTCCTCGAGGGGCTCCTCGCGCCCCCCGCGGCCACGCGCCCGGCGCTCCTCGCGTCCCCCGCGGCCACGCGCCCGGCGCTCCTCGCGCCCCCCGCGGCCACGCGCCCGGCGCTCCTCCCGCCCTCCGCAGCCACGCGCCCGGCGCTCCTCCCGCCCTCCGCAGCCACGCGCCCGGCCCCTCGCTGATCGTCGCAATATCCCGTTTTGCTTGACGAGACCGGGTGAGCCACGCTACGTTGCACCCGGTCAAGGCATAGGCACGAACCGACCATTCGAGGGGCCCGCGGTGCGGGGCCTCCTCGCTTGCTAGGAGAGGATCTGCCTCATGTTCAGGGTCAAGATCGGTCTAGTGGGTGCAGCCCTCGTGGTAGCCGTCATCGTCCTCGTCTACATCGTCACCGTGATGCCGATGGCGAAGGACGCGCAGCTGCGGGTGAAGTCCTCGATCCAGCGCGCCGCCGGTCTGGTGGTCCGCGCCTCGGAGCTGAAGGGCCACGAGCTCCTCGACACCGTGGAGAGCGCGGCCAGGCGCAAGGAGTTCGCGGAGGCCGTCCAGGTCACCGACGAGACCAAGCGACGCATGGCCACCTTCGACGCCATCTCCCAGTTCGACGGCGAGCTGCAGAAGCAGGGGCGCAAGGCCCACTTCTTCGGGGTGGTGGGCAAGGACGCCACCATCATCGCCCGCGACCTCGATCCGAAGAGCCTCTACGGGGAGAAGCTCCAGTCCAAGAGCGTGCTGAGCGCGCTGGCCGGCTCGTCGGCGAAGGACCTCTGGGGGCCCAAGGACATCCCCTGGATGAAGAACAAGATGATGCGTGCCGCGGCCGCGCCGATCAGGGTCGGCGCCGAGGTCATGGGCGCCATCGTCATCGCGTACGAGGTGACCGCCGCCGAGGCCCGCGAGCTGCGCGATCTCTTCGGCACCCAGGTCGCCTACTTCATGGACGACGCGGTCCGCGCCTCCAGCTTCACCATGAGCAACGACGACAGCACCGAGGACGCGGGGCTGGTCGAGGCGCTGACCCGCGAGATGCTCGCCTCGGCCACCGCGCCGGGCAAGGACGCCGTCGCGCAGAAGAAGAACACCGAGCTCCTGGAGATCAAGCTTCAGGGCGAGACCTACTTCGCCATCGCCGGTCCGGCGCCGATGCAGCTCAGCAACCAGACCGCGGGCTGGGTGGTGCTGGCCTCGATGACCGCCGCCGACAAGCCGGTCTCCAAGGTGCGCTGGATGTTCGTGGCGATCGCGCTCTCCATGCTGCTCCTGGTGCTCGGCGGGATGTTCCTGGTGGCCAAGCACTTCGTCAACGCCGAGGACAAGATCGAGCTCGGCGTCAACGAGGTGATGAACGGGAACCTCGACTACACCTTCGACGTCGTCGAGGAGTTCGAGGGGCTCGCCAACGGCCTCAACGTGATGCTGGCGCGGCTCCTCGGCCGGCCGGAGCCGGGCGAGGACGGCGAGGATCCGGAGGCGATGTGGCGCGCGGACGTGATCCACATCGACGAGCTGGTGGTCGACGACGGCCTGGCGCGGCAGCTCGCGGCCGAGCCGGAGGACGCCTACTACGCGCGGCTGCACCACGAGTACCTGGAGGCGCGGCGGCGGGCGAACCTGCCGATCGAGGGGATCACCATCGAGATGCTGACCCAGAAGCTGCGCGCCAACGAGGCCATGCTGAAGGCGAAGCACAAGTGCCGTGGGGTCCGCTTCGCGGTCACCGCCCAGGGCACCAAGATCAGCATGAAGCCGGTCCGCCTCGGCTGAGCCGCGGACGGGCTTCGCTCCCTTCATGAGATGAGAGTCGCCTCCGGCCTCGAGGTCCTCCTCGCCGAGCGCTGGGACCTGCTCGCCGGGCGCGCGCTGGGGCTCCTCGCCAACCCGACCTCCGTCGACTCCGAGCTGCGGCACGCGGCGGACCTCCTGCACCAGCGCGGCGCGCGACTGCTCGCGCTCTTCGGGCCGGAGCACGGGCTGCGCGGCGAGGCGCAGGACATGATCGGCGTCGAGACCCTGCGCGATCCCCGGCTCGGGCTCCCGGTCCACAGCCTCTACGGGCCCACCCTGGAGATCCTGCGGCCGACGCGCGCGTCGCTCGAGGGGCTCGAGCTCCTCCTCGTCGACCTGCAGGACATCGGCAGCCGCTACTACACCTACGTCTGGACGCTCTGCCTGGCGCTCGAGGCGTGCGCCGAGGCGGGCGTGCCGGTGGTCGTCCTCGATCGGCCGAACCCGCTCGGCGGGCTCGCGCTGGAGGGGCCCGGCATCGAGGGGGGCTACGAGTCCTTCGTGGGCTGGCACTCGGTGCCGGTCCGTCATGGGCTCACCGCGGGCGAGGTGGCGCGCCTCTACGCCGCCGAGCGCCGGATCGACGTGGACCTCACGG
>JAKLHH010001111.1 GCA_022710245.1 Myxococcota bacterium | reverse complement strand
TGGATCGCGCGCCAGTAGGTGAGCGGGAACGACTTCACCGCGATCAGGTACTCCTCGTTCTCCTTCTGGGACCAGTAGGTGACGATACCGAGGGCCAGGCGCGTGGCCGCCGGCGACGTGAGCTCCTGGAAAGAGTCGGCCGCGAAGTTGTGCTGCTTGCGACCGAGGCGCTCCTCGCCGAGATCGAGGAAGGCCTGGCGCGAGGCCTGGAAGTCACGGGAAGAGGGATCCAGCGCGACCAGCGCGGCGTCGGCCTGAGCCAGGATCCAGCGCAGGTTCTCCTCGAGAGGCATCTGCAGCTCGCGGGTGAGCAACGGGCGCGCCTCGTCATCGTAGAGGTCGAGGTGCAGCCGGCAGTCCTCGCCGAGTCGCGCGAGGATCGCCTGGTCCGTGGGGAGCCAGGGATCCAGGGCGAAGTGCAGCGCTCGTGTGGCGCGCTCCGCCGCCGGGGCGTCCTGCGGGATGACCGCGAGGTTGACGAGGGGCCCACCGCGCAGGCGGAAGAGCTGGGCGAGGAGCAGGGGCTCGCCCTGCTCCAGCGCGGCCAGCGCCTCGGCCCCGGGGCGGGCCAGGAGGAAGACCCGCCCTTCATGCAGCAGGTGCGCCTGGCGCTCCTCGCCGGCGCGCCAGCGATCCACCTCGACCTGCGGGCGCCCCTCGAAGCCGCTCGCCGGGATGGGCGGCGGCTTCGGCGGCGGCGGGGCCGGCGGAGGCTCGGCCGTCCGCTGGCGCAACGACCGCTCGCGCTCCTGCAGATCGAGGGAGAGCGCGCGCAGCGCCTCCCGCTCGCGCTCCAGCTCGAGCCACTTGCGCGCCAGCTCCTGGCGCTCCTGCTCGACCTTGGTCAGCCCGACGACGAGGTCCTCCTGTCGGGCCTGCACGTCCTCCTCGCGGGAGACGAGCTCCTCCTCTCGCCGATCGAGCTCACCGCGACGCTGCTCCAGCTCGCGGGCGGCGCGCGCGGCCTCCTCGGCGGCTCGGGGATCGGGCGAGGCCTCGTGGCTGGCGCCCTGGACCCGCAGCAGCCCCGCCATCCCGAACACCACCTCGGCGCGGCGCGCGTAGTCGGGGACGTGCGCCTCGTCCTCGGCGAGCTCGCGCAGGAGCGCCGCGTGACGCTCGAGCTCCTCGTGGCGCAGCGCCTCAGGGAGCAGCAGCGCGAGCCGCCGCGCGCGTGGATCGTGATAGACGAGGGGGAGCGCGGGCGTCAGCCTCGCGCCGCACGTCGGACAGGTCACCACGTTCAGCTCGCCGCGGGTCAGGCGTTCGCCCAGCTCCGCGTCGGTGGCGACGTTCACCGCCGCGTGCACCTGGGCGCCGAAGATGAGACCGCAGCCCGCGCAGGTGAGGTGGATCGACCGTTGCCGCGTGCGTCCGGGGAGACCCCGGTACTCGGAAGCCAGCAGCGACTCGCTCTCGGGCATGTGCCGCTCCGCAGGACGATGGAGAATGGGGAGACGTACTATCCCATGGGCCGGGTCCGGGGGTAAAGCTCCCTCGACGCCGGGGCGTCCGGGCCAGCCAACCGGAGAGTCAACGAGGAGCAGCCCCTCGGCGACGCCGCTCACCGCCTGCCCGGGGTGGGGTATGATTGCCCCGATGCACCTCGAGTCCCTGATCGGCTCCGTCTTCGCGGGCCGCTTCCGCATCGACGCGCTCCTCGGCACGGGCGGGATGGGGGCTGTCTACCTCGCGCACCACGAGGTCCTCGATCGGTTCTTCGCGCTGAAGATCCTCTACGGCAGTCGCGGAGCCTCCGCAGGAGACGAGCAGGGCAAGTCGCGGCGGCCTCACGCCGGAGCGGCCGGAGGCCGCGAGGACGACCAGGGCGCCGCGGACCGCTTCCGACGGGAAGCGCGGGCGGCGGCGCGGATCGAGCACCCGAACATCGTCCAGATCCTCGACTTCGGCCACAGCCCGGAGGGGGTGCCGTACCTGGCGATGGAGCGCGTGGAAGGGACCAGCCTCGCGGACGTCCTCACCGCGCAGGGCCCGCTGCCGCTCCCGCGCGCCGTCGACGTGCTGCTGCAGGTCGCGACCGCGCTCGGCGCCGCCCATAGCCGGCAGGTCATCCACCGCGACCTCAAGCCGCAGAACGTGATGCTGACCCGGCGCGAGGGCGGGAGGGACCTCGTCAAGATCCTCGACTTCGGGCTGGCCCAGATCCTCGACCACACCGAGGGCTCCGGCCTGGTGGGGCCCAGCGCGGGGACGCCTGGCTACGTGGCGCCCGAGCAGATCGCCGAGCGCCCGTACGATCACCGGACCGACCTCTACAGCTTCGGCGCCATGGCCTTCGAGGTGGTCACGGGGCGCCTGCCGTTCCCGGGCCAGGCGATGCAGATGCTCGAGGCGCACCTGCACCAGCCCCCCCCGGTTCCCTCCCAGGTCGCAGGCCGGCCGCTCCCGGCGGCGCTCGACGCGCTGATCCTGCGCTGCCTCGCCAAGGACCCGGTGGACCGCTTCCACGACGCGGGCGAGCTCGTGGCGGTGCTCGAGGTGGCGCGGGCGGAGGTCCAGCTCAGCTCGCACGACGCGCACGAGCTCACGCCCGAAGCCGAGGCGGCCGCCCTCCTCGCCGGGCCTGCCACCAGCGCGCTCCGCGACCTCGTCTACGCGATCCGCGATCGCCACCTGGGGACGCCGCGGATCAGCGAGCAGCTCGCCCGGCTGCTGATCGCGGAGGACCGCCTCGACGACGCCCGGCAGATGCTGCTGCAGATGCACCGCGAGCTGGAGCGCCTCGACCTCGAGGGCCGCTCGCGCGAGGCGCGCTTCTTCACGCTGCTCCGCCAGCTCCTCGACGAGAAGCTGGAGCTGCAGCTGGCGAGCGACGACGAGCTCCACCAGACGGTCCCCTTCGAGCGCGGCGGCACCGCCGAGGACATCTGGACCTCGGGGCAGCGGCTCGAGGACAGCGCCCGGGCGGTCGAGCACTGGCTCCAGCAGATCGTCCGCCAGCGCCGTGTGCGCATGGACGATCTCGCGCAGCGGATCGCCCGGCACCAGAGGGCGATGGTGGACCTCGAGCGCGAGGGAGACGAGCTCCGCGAAGGGCTGAGGGAGCTGCTCCGGGAGCTCTGGGTCGGGCTCGAGGCCGAGGCCGAGGCCGACCCCTACCTGCTGCGCCTCGCGCACGAGGCGGGGATCTGACCGAGGAGACGCCGCGATGGAGAAGCGAGAGACCGTCGACCTGCGCGACCGGGATCAGTCGCGCACCGTGGCGGCCGAGCCGTCCCCTGATCTGCTCGGCGC
>JAKLHH010001110.1 GCA_022710245.1 Myxococcota bacterium | reverse complement strand
GATCTTCAGCGGCGCGCCCGCGAGGAGCGAGGTGAGGATCGCCGGCTTGGTGAAGAGGTCCAGCCAGAGCTCCTCATCGAGGATCTTGGCGACCGCTGCGTCGACCAGTACGTGCTGCTCCCCCACCTGGAGCTCGACCTGCACGAGCTGGCTGATCATGAAGTCGTGGTGCGGCATGCCCGGGTCTCGATTCTAACCTGCTCCGCAGGCTCGAGTCGATCGCCGCCTGCGGCGGGCGATGCTGGTCACCAGCGGGCGCTGGCGCTAACATCAGCTTGATCTTCGAGGAGACCTCATGATCCGCTCCCTCGTCGTGGTGCTCGCCCTCGCCCTCCTGCCGGACTCGCCGGCCGCGCTCTCCGCGCCGGAGCCCAGGACCTCGATCGACCGCGAGGCCGTCAAGGCGGTGATCATGAAGCACGCCCGGCTCATCCGGGCTTGCTACGAGAGCGCCCTCCGCAGACGGCCAGACCTGGAGGGGAGGCTGAGCGTGCGCTTCACCATCGCCGCCTCCGGGAGCGTCACGAGCGCGGAGGTGGTCCAGTCCACGCTGAAGGACCGCGAGCTGGAGGAGTGCGTGCTCGGCGTGGTCCGCCGGATGGTCTTCCCGCCGCACCCGGAGCCGCCCGTGGTCATCGTCTACCCCTTCGTCTTCTCCAACCCGAGCTCGAAGTAGCGCGGCCCGGGGAGCGGGTTCGCGCAGTAGGCGGGGATCTCGGCGAAGCCGAGCGAGCGGTAGAGGCCGATGGCCTCGGTCATCGAGTCGAGCGTGTCGAGCCGCAGGCGCTCGTAGCCGAGCGCCCGCGCCGCCTCGATGAGCGCCGTGGCCAGCCGGCGGCCGAGCCCCAGGCCACGCCCCTCCCGGCGCACGTAGAGGCGCTTCATCTCGCCGACGCCCGGCGTGAGCGGTCGCAGCGCCACGCAGCCGAGCGGCCGCGCGCCGGCGATCGCCAGGAGGAGCCGGCCGCGCGGCGGCCCGTAGGCGCCAGGCAGCGTGGCGAGCTCGTCAGCGAAGCCCTGAAAGCAGAGGTCGACCTGGATCGCCCGCTCGTACTCGCGGAACAGCTCGCCGAGGGTTCGCAGGTGCTCCGGGTGGTCAGCCTCGATCAGCCGGACCCGGCCGGCGAGGCCTCGCTGCCAGGCGGCGCGCCGGATGCGGTAGAGCATGTGCCGGCGCAGTCGATGGCCGCCGGGGAGGCCCGGGTGATCGAAGTCGTCCGCCGGGTCGTGCTCGAGGCCGAGCCGCTCCATCACCCGCCGCGAGCGCTGGTTCGCCGGCACGGTGAAGGAGACGACCTCGTCCAGGCCGAGCACGCCGAAGGCGTGGTCGAGGGCGGCCTCCGCGGCCTCGGTGGCGTAGCCGTGGCCCCAGTGCTCGGCGGCGAGCCGCCAGCCGATCTCCACGCAGGGCGTGAAGTGCGCCTGGAAGCGAGGGACGCTGAGCCCGGCGAAGCCGAGGAACGTATCGTTGGTCGCGGCAGCGGCGCCCGACTGCCCGACCTGGGCGGCGCCGCGACGATTGTCCGCGGCGCGCTCGACGGCCCAGAGCCCGAAGCCGTGCGCCTCGGAGTGCCCCTGGATGCGCGCCGCGAGCTGGTCGCTATCCACGCGGGAGAGCACCACGGCGAGGTGCTCCATCACCCTCGGGTCGGCGTTGAGGGCAGCGAAGGGCGCAAGGTCCTCGGGCCGCCAGCCGCGGAGGAGGAGGCGGGCGGTGCGGAGCTCGGGGAGCTGCTTGACCTGCTTCACGGCACCTCAGGCGTCGGGTGAACGAGACTATACTGCCCCCGATGGGCGCTCCGGTCATCCTCCGCCTGCGACGCCGGCACCTCGAGCGGCCGCTCCTGACCCCGTTCGCGACGGCGCTCGGCCGCAAGAGCCGTCTGCACAGCGTGCTCGTCAGCGTCGAGCTCGAGGGCGGCGCCGGGGGTCTCGGCGAGGTGCCGACCAGCTTCGCCTTCCCGGCGGAGACCCCGGCCGCCATCGACGGGCTCCTCGCGCGAGCGGCCGGCGCGCTGCCCGGCCTGCCGCTCGAGGCAGCGGGGCAGGCGCTGGCTCGCCTCCGCGCCGAGGCGCCGTCGCTCAGGATGACCCTCGCTGGCCTCGAGGTCGCGCTCTTCCGCGCCAGGCTCGCGAGCGGCGGCGAGGACGAGCTCGCGGCCTGGGGCGGCGCCTCGCGCGAGCTGGAGACGGACCTCACCATCCCCTTCGCGCCCGGAGATCCAGCCGTCGCGGCCTGGACCCTGCGTGGGATCCGCGCCGGCTTCACCTGCTTCAAGATCAAGATCGGCGGGGATCCGGAGACAGACCTCGCCTTCCTCGGCGCGGTGCAGGCGCAGCTCGAGGCGCGCCTCGAGCGCTTTCAGCTCCGCCTCGACGGAAACCAGAGCTACGACGGGCGGCGGCTGCGCGTGCTCCTGCGGGGCCTCGAGCGGTCCCGCGCGCCCGTCGAGCTCCTCGAGCAGCCGCTGCCGCGCGGCGAGCGGCGCGGGCTCCGGCGCCTGCGCGGCCGCCTCCCCTTCCCCGTCATCCTCGACGAGAGCGTCCTCGACCCCGACGAGGGCCGGCGCGCGATCGACGAGGAGCTCGCCGACGGCATCAACATCAAGATCGCCAAGAGCGGGATCGCCGGCGCGCGGGAGCTCGTCGCCCTGGCGCGCCAGGCGGGGCTGCGGCTGATGATCGGGTGCATGACCGAGACCATGGTCGGGCTCTCGGCGGGGATCGCGCTCGCCGCCGGCACCGGCGCCTTCCACTACGTGGACCTCGACGGGGTCCACTTCCTCCGGCACCGGCGGCAGGAGGGACCGGTGCTGATCGAGGGGCCGCGGTACCGGTGGAGCGGGTGATAGGCGCCAGGTGCTGAGCTGCCGGTGCCGAGTCGCGCCTCCCGAGGCCAGGCCTCCGGCACCTCGGCGTCGAAGGGAGGCGGCGCCTCGATCACACCCAGGTCGTGCTTCACGGTCTCGTCGACCTAACCCCACAGTTCGCTTCGGTGGATCACGATCCGCGGAGGATATTTCGTCGCGGGCAAGGCGCGCCGACGAAGTCATACTCTCGGTATTTCGAGGAGGCGCAACGAAGCCCGCGGCGAAAGAGACCCGCGCAGCGTGTTCTACTGAGGCGAACTGTGGGGTTAGACCCAATGCCGATCAGTTAGCGCCGTAAGGGATCGGTTTTCTGAACGTATCGGGTCAAGGTGAGATGGTGCTTTTCGCCGAGGCGGACCAGGATCAGCATGCACGGCAACTGCGTAGCGGAGGGGTGCC
>JAKLHH010000111.1 GCA_022710245.1 Myxococcota bacterium | reverse complement strand
GCTGCACCTGCATCAGCTGGAGGTAGCTCTCCTTCACCTTGTGGAGGATCTCGAGCTTCTTGCTGTCCCGGTCGTGGACAGCGGCGTCGGCGAGGTGCTCGGTCGCCTTGTAGCCCTTGTGGATCTGCAGCAGCGGGGTCAGCGGCTGCGCCAGCGCGAGCTGCAGCTGGCCGGTGACCTGGTCGCGGATGTTGCCGAGGTCGAGGCCGCCGAACACCTTCGACAGCGCGCCCAGCAGGTTGGCGTTCTGCACCAGCGCGAGCCCCTCCTCGGGGGTGAGCCCGAGCTTGCTCAGGTCGAGCTTGGCGGGATCCAGGCTGAGGTTGAGGTTGAACTTCACCGCCGAGTTCCAGGCGAGGAGGTTCCCGTCGGCCATCAGCTTGGGGCCGTAGAGGCCGCGGGTGCTCTTGCGGCGGGCGACGGCCTCGTCGATGCGGGCCTCCTCGAGGTGGAGCTCGGCGTTGTTCCTGGACGCGAGCTCGAGCGCCTCGGCGATCGAGAGCTTGCGGTCAGCGCGCGCCGGGGACGGGAGCGCGAGGACCAGCGCGGCGAGCGCGAGGAGAGCCAGGCGAGGGAGGGAGCGAGACGTCTTCATCAGCATGTACAGCTCCTGAGCCGCGCCCTTTATAGCACGGGCGCGCGCCACGCGATCAAGAGCGGGGGGCGTGGCGGCGTCGCTGCGGCGCGCAGCCGTGCGGGCGTCACACCAGGCGTCGTCACCTCACCTGCGCCCGCGCGTCCGGCACGCCGGACGTGCCGGACCGAGGATCGGACGCGCGCGTCTCGCGGCGGGCGCGGGCCTGAGTGATCTCGAGCCCGACCTGCTGGTCCTCGGCGTGCAAGGCGTCCTCGTACACCACGAGGAGGTCCCGATGAGAGAGCGGAGACAGCTGAGGCGTGTTCAGGGCCGGAGGTCGCCGCGCGCGATCCCGAGGAACCGCTGGGGCGTCAGCGCGCGCGATCTGCAGCTGCCGCCCGGCACGTTCTACAACGACGACGGCTGCACCGACCCCGTCGCCACCGTCGATCAGGTGCCCACGCGCCTCGCCAGGGCCGGCCACCAGATGGGAGAGGTCTGGCTCTGGTGCCTCCACTGCGAGCGCTTCTTCCAGGCCAAGCACCTCAAGCGCGACTTCCTGGGCAACTGGCAGCAGTGCCCGTTCGACGACTGCGGCGCGGCAGGCTTCGACGTCGACATCCTGGTCTGGGACTGGCGGAGGGAGCTCGACCCCGCCTGGCCGCAGTCGGACGCGGAGCTGGTCTATGGGCAGTCGCTGTCGTCGCCGGGCGAGCAGCCGAACTGACCGCGGGCTACCAGCAGGAGGCGAGCCAGCTCATGCAGCCGCCGGAGCACGTCCAGGCGCCGCCGTAGTCGAGCGCGCAGTCGCCCTCGCTCAGGCCGTAGCTGGAGCACGCACAGGCGCAAGCGCTTTCGCTCGTGCTGCCGCTGCACGACGACACCATGCTGAGACACTCGCTCGTGCACTGCCAGGTGCCGTCCGCCGGTCCCGCGCGGTCAAGGCGGTCGACGGTCCACGGGCGGGTGACCAGCTCGCAGACGGGCGACGGCAGGGCATGCTAGTCTCCTGCAGCTGCCGGCCCGGGTGGCGAAATGGCAAACGCAGGGGACTTAAAATCCTCGGCCTCCAGGCGTGCGGGTTCGAGTCCCGCCCCGGGCACCTTGCCGTCTACCGGTCGGCCTCCGGTCGCAGCGCCCACGCCGCGGTGCGCACCTGCCTGCCCGAGGCAACCTGCGCACCAGATCTCGGGCGCCCGACACCACAGGGATCGGGCGACGAGCAGCCCGGCAAGAGACTGCTGCGGCGGCTGCGACCGCGGTGCGCGTGAGCAAGTCTTTGCCGTCAGCGCGGCCCACCTAGCACAGCGTCGACAGCGCGAGCCATGTGCTCGTCGGGCACGGTGGCGAGCACGTCATCGCGCGAGCCGGCGACCACCTCCCAGCGGGCGCCGACCTTCCAGACGAGGAGGTAGCTCGCGTCCTCGAGCTCCCCGATCCAGTGGGTGACCTGGGCGCCCGCGGCGCGTCCCCCTCTCGTGCGCCCGGAGGCGGCGCGCCAGAGGCAAGCCGCGACGCTGGCGCAGCGCGGGTCGCGTCGCAGCGCGAGGATCGCGCGCAGCTCCTCGCGCAGCAGGCGCCGGTCGAGCTCGAGGAGGAAGGATCTCACCTGCCCTGCCCCGAGCTCGGGCACGAGGCCCTGGATCACCCTGCGGAGCGCGGCGGTCACGTACGGACCGCCCCCCTGCACCTCTAGGTCATGCGCCGCGAGCGCCGCCCCGGCCGCCGCGGTCAGCGCCGGCGGGAGCCCGTCGGGCAGGTCGATGATCCCGCGCGGCGATCTCAGCTCCCGCTCGAGCGCGGCGAGCGCGTCCTTCGCGAGCACACGCAGCTTCTTCTTGGTCCCGCGCTTGACCTCCTTGCCCTCGGCGCGCGCGTGGCGCGCATAGACGTCGCGCGCGAGGGCGAGCAGGTGCGCGTGGCGCTTCTGCTCGCTCCGCGACGGCGCGAGGGCCTCGGCGAGGAGGAGGGCGACCCCGGCCATGCCGAAGGCGCCGAGCTGCGGGTTCGCGTCGACGCCGCCGTGATACGGCGGCGCGGGCCGCTCGGCCTCGGGCGCCGCCTCGTGCGCGGCCTGGAGCAAGGAGTGCATGTCTTCACCTCGGGGATGCCCCGGCTCAGGGGTTCGGTCTCGACAGTCCTCCCATCATGCTGCGCGTCGCGGTGGCGGTCCAGCTCCTCGAGTCGTTCGATGATCATCGCCCTGCCCCGCGAGAGACGCTGCCGACGCTCTTCATCGGCCACCTCCGTCGGGCAGCGATCTGCGTTGTGGTTCACGAAGGCGGGCAACAACAAGGGCAGTCGCGCTCCTCGGCCGAGAGCGCTCTGAGCGGCGGCGCCGCCGCGGCGATCACCAGCCGCCGGCGTCCTGCTTCAGCACGGGGTCGCGCTTCAGGCTGCGCACCAGCTGCGCGGAGATCACGCCGCGCTCCAGCAGCTCCTTGCTGGCGGCCACGTCGGCCGGCGCGCGGGCGAGCTGGACGCTGGCCAGGGCGCCGACCTCGTGCGGGTAGTAGGAGTTCGTGCCCTGCGCCTGGAAGTTGATCTTGGAGTTGTTGATCCAGGAGGCCAGCTTGGCGCCGTCCGGGTGCTGCAGCCGCGTCAGCTCGCGCGAGATGGCGTTCAGCTCGAGCCCCATCTGCACGAAGCGGCGGGCCTCCACCGGCAGGTGGCCGGGCCGCACCGAGGAGGCGTCAATCCGGGCGCGGACGCCGAACAGGGTGACGTTGAAGGTGTAGGAGGTGCTCTCCGGCAGCAGCTGGCTCAGCGACCAGGAGCTGGAGCTCGAGCCGGACGCGCTGGTGAGCAGCGTCTGGTGGCTGAAGCTGGAGCTGGAGTACCCGCTGCCCACCTTCTGGCTGCTGACCTCGCGGTGGTTGGCCTTGTGGTCGAGGACGGTGATCAGCTCCACGGCGCGCCGGACGAGCTCCTCAGGCTTGCTCGCCGTCAGCTTCGTGGGCAGCTCGCGGTAACTCTTGTCCATCACCTCATGCAGCCGGCCGGTGAGCTGCGCGATGCGATCCGAGCCGCCGCCGTACTCCTTGAGGTTGTTGTAGATCGACCGCAGCGTGCCGTTCCACTGGTCGGAGTTGACTGGGCTCTCGCCGAAGAGCCCCTTCTTCATCGTCGTGTCGAGCCGCCGTTTACCGGTCACTGCGACGGGCAGCTTGTCGAGGAGCGCGTTGGCCTTGATGGCGGCGCCGACGGGGGAGTCGTAGCCGATGGTGGCCGCTAGCCGCTCCAGCGCATTCAGGTTCTGCCCGTGATCCCGCTCGGCGGCGTTGCTGAAGATGCGCGCGGCGCGCAGCAGGACCCGGGGCTCGCGCTGCTCGAGCGGCTTGCGGACGTTGGTCGCCGCATAGTGGGGGAGCTTCGGCGGTGCGGCGCGCGCCGGCAGGGGCAGCAGGCCGAGCACGGCGAGGCTGGCGATGAGGCTGCGAGAACGGTACATGATGGAGCTCCTTGGCGTCTCGTCGCTCCCCCCAAGCAAGATGGGCGCCACGACCAGGGCCCGTTTGTTGGCGGTTTTCGCCGCGGGAACGAGCAGGCGGGGAGTGAGCGGCGGATCCACCCGCCACCTCGCTGGTGTCAGCTGACCTCAGCGCTCGCGGTCGCGCTCGGAAGGCACCGTGCCGTCAGCGAGCACCCGCCGGAATGTCTTCACCTCGGGGATGCCCCGGCTCAGGGGATCGGTCTCGACAGGAGCAGCTCGCTCACGGTGCGGAAGGCCCAGACCAGGTAGACGCTGCTGATGCCGACCACCAGCGCCGGCTCCAGCGCCCGCGTGTAGACGCGCTCGAGGCTCCCCAGCCACGAGCGGTCCGTGCTGCGCGCGAGGGCCTCGTGCGCGCGCCGGCGGAGCTGCTCGGCGCGCGTGGCGTCCACGTCGCGGGCCGGCAGCTCGCCGAGCCGGCGGAGGACCTCGTCCTCCTCTGGCCGATGCTCAGGAGACATGGCTCCTCCCATCATGCTGCCCGCCGCGGTGACGGTCCAGCTCCTCGAGTCGCTCCATGATCATCGCCCTGCCTCGCGAGAGGCGCTGCCGGAGCGCGTCCGGCTTCAGCCCGAGCACGCGGGCCGCCTCGATCGGCTCCATCCGCTCCACCGCCACCAGCAGCACCACCTCGCGATAGTTGACCGGCAGCCCGGCCAGCGCCGCCTCGAGGCGACGCTCGAGCTCGCTCGCAGAGGCGAGGTCGAAGGGCGAGGTGCGCTCCACGCCCTCGGGCGACCAGCGCGGCTCCCAGCCCGAGCCGTCGAGGGCGAGCCTCGCCCAGCGGCGATGGCTGCGGTGGAGGTTGCGGGCTACCGTGAAGAGCCACGGTCCGAGGCGCGTGTCGTCCGCCAGCCGACCCGCGTGGCGCGCGAGCCGCAGCCAGGTCTCCTGCAGCAGGTCCTCGGCCAGATCACCGCGTCGGGTGAGGCGGGCGAGGAAGCCGAAGAGCCGCGGCCGGTAGGTCTCGTAGATGCGGTCGAAGGCCGCGGCCTCGCCTCGCTTCAGCCGCGCGACGAGCTCCCGCTCGTCGGCCGGGCTGGCGGAGGTGGAGGTTGCCAGGTTCGCGTCGCGACCCACGCCTGGTATAACGCCCGAGCCAGAGGCGCGTGACAAGACCGTTCAGCCACGAGGCGAGCATCAGACTTCGCCCTGCTCGCCTCCTTCGGAGGCTCCGCGATGGAGGGCGAGTTTGTGTCACGCCCCGCGAGGCAGTTCGTTGTAGCTTCCAGGAGCCCGACAGAGCGGCTCCAAGGAGGTCACCGATGATGGAGTTCATGCGCGCAGGCGGAGTGCCGATCTGGATCGTGCTCGTCTTCGGGCTGGTCGCGTTGCTGACCGCGGTGCTCTTCGCCTGGCGCCCGAGCGAGCGCCGGGCGGCGATCCTCCGCTCGCTCTCGACGGCGACGGTCTTCGCCATCCTGAGCGGGTTCGTCTCCTGCATCGCGGCCGTGATGTTCAAGGTGCCGCAGCACCCGGAGTGGGCGAAGAGCCCCGACCGGACCCTGATCGTGATGACCGGCATCGGCGAGTCACTGACGCCGGCCATCCTCGGCTTCACCATGCTCTCGCTCGTCTGGCTCCTCGCCGCCGTCGGCAACCGGCGCACCGCGCGCTGAGCTCCGCCCCCGGGACCCCTGCCCCGCGCCTCAGCGCCAGAAGGCCCAGCGGCTCCGCTTGCCGCCCTTGCCTCCCTCTCCCTGGCCCCCGTCGTCCTTGCCCTCGGCGAAGGCGCGCAGCCCCTCGAGGGCGCGCCCGAGCGCCTCGCCGAGCGTCCGCTCGTCGGCGCTCGCGTCGACGAGGCGCCGCAGCTCCTCCTGCAGCGGCCGCAGCGCGTCCTGCACCGCAGGCGGGCCGCCCACCGAGGCGAGGTCCTCGAGGAGCTGGCCGAGCTGCAGCGCGAGCCTGCCGGCCTCCTCGAGGAGCACGGCGCCGGCGAGGCCCGGCTTCACGCTGGCGAGCAGCCCCGCCGCGCGCGCGCGGTAGGGAGCCAGGTCGAGCGCGGGCAGCCCCTCGTCGTCCTTCTCCGCCTCCTCGGACTTCCCGGGGAGAGCCCGGCTCGCCATCCTCGCCATCTTCGGCGCGGGCATCGAAGCCGAGGCGGGCGCCGGGACAGGCGAGCGCGGCACCGGGGGCCCCGAGGGCGCCGCCATCGACGGAGCCTGCGCCGGCCTCATCGGCGCGCCTCCGCCGAACACCGCGTTGGCGAGCCCCAGCATGCGGGGCATCACGGTGCCCGCCATGGTCTGCGCCGGCGCCGCGGTGGCCTCGAACATGCCCCAGTCCTTCGGCGCCTCCACGGGCTGCACCACGTGCTGCTGCCCGCCGCCCGGGCTGACGACCTCGGTGCGATCCACCGCGACGAAGGCGGTGAAGCGGCTGAGCACGCCGAAGCGCAGCGAGGTCTCGACGATCTGCCGCTCGAGCGCGTCCTTCTCGCCCTCGCTGGTGAGGTAGCGGTCCTCGAGCTGGCGGAGCTGCCCGCGCGCCCAGAGCGCGGCCAGCGCGGCGTTCGAGGACGGCGCGCCGTGGACCTCCTCGCTGAAGGCGCGCCCGGCCGCGTCGCGGCCTCGCACGCCGAGCCGTCCGCTCACGCTGCCGCGGTAGCGACCGAGGACGACGAGCGGCGTGCCCGGGAAGAGGTCGGCGGGCCGCGCCGGCACCAGCGTGCCGGGCACCAGCTCGAGGCCGCTCGGCTCCACGCGCAGCTCGCTCAGCACCGGCGTCCCGATGCGCCGGTGGATCTTCGCCATCACCTCGTCGAGGCGATCCTCCGACTCGACCAGCTCGCAGGAGCCCGCCCCCAGCGCGGCCAGGCGGCGCAGGAAGCCCTCGTTCACCGCCTGGTCGATGCCCAGCGTGAAGACGCGCGCGCCCTTCACGCGCTTGCCCAGCCGGCGCAGGATCTGGTCCTCGTTGCCCACCTGGCCGTCGGTGGCGAGCACGATCACGCGATCGCGGTCCTGGTAGCCGCCGGCGAGCTGATCAGCCGCCAGCTCGAGCGGCGCGGCCAGCTCGGTCCCGCCTCGCGCCTGCAGCCCGGCGAGGAACTCCACCGCGCGGAAGCGGTTGCGGTCACTCGCAGGGGCGAGCTCGCGGGCCGGGAGCTCGGGCGGCGTCTCGATCACGTCGTCGAAGGCGAGCACCGCGAAGCGGTCGCGCGGCCCGAGGCTGTCGATCATCCGAGCCACCGCGCGGCGCGCGGCGACCATCTTCCAGCCCTCCATGCTCCCCGAGCGGTCGAGGACGAAGATCACGTCGCGGGGCAGGCCGGGCGCGAGGCTCGCCGGCGGCACCAGCGTGAGCAGGAACGTGCCCTCAGCGCCCTCGCGGTCGGGACGCAGCGCGAGCGAGGTGCGGACCGCGCCGTCGCCGAGGCGGAAGCGCAGGATGAAGTCGCGGTCGAGGCGCTCACCCGGCTTCAGCGCCACCCGGAAGAGGCGCCCCTCCCAGGGGGCCTGGCGCGCGAGGCGCTCGTCCCGCGGCTCGGTCTCGACGACGTGCAGGCTCGAGCGGAGGTCGCCGAGCGGCGCCGCGCCCGGGTCGATGGCGACCGAGAGCTCGAGCCGCACCGGGTTCGGGTAGCCGCGCAGGAGCACCGGCGGCGTGATGCGCGAGGCGTCGGGGACCGCGTCCGTGTCGGGCATCGTCCCGTCACCGACGCTCTCGCCGGAGAGCGGCGTCCCCGGGATGTAGCGCGGCGCGACGACGAGCGGGAAGCGGAAGGTCGCCTCGCCGTCCTCGAAGGGGAGCGGCCCGACCAGCGTCAGGCGTACGCTCACCTCCTCGCCCGCCGGGAGGTTGCCGACCCTCATCGTGAAGACGCCCGGTCGCTCCTCCTCGGTGATCGCCGCGCGGTGGCCGGCCTCGAGGGCGCGCTCGTACTCCTCGCGCGCCTCGCCGCGCTCCTTGATCAGACCCTCGATCACCCTGCCCTTCACCTCCATGCGGAAGCCGGTCACGGCGGCGCGGTCCGGGAGCGGGAAGAGGTAGGTCGCCTCGAGCGGCACGCCGAGCGTGTTGACGAAGGTCTGCCGGACCGCGAGCTCGGAGACGAGCCCGGTGATGCGGCCGCTCACCTCCATCGCGCGGAGCGGCAGGTGGCCGCGGTCGGTGGCGAGGGAGCCGAAGCTGGCCTCGTCGGACCGCGCGCCACGCCGCACCTCGTCGTCGGTCATGATCGTGACGGTCGTCATGCTGATCACCTGGCTCATCGCGCATCCCCTTTCTCGGGATCATCTGTAGCAGTCGTCGCGGCGCCGCCCAGGTTGGGCGGTCGGGTGGAGCTGCCGCGACCAACGACAGCGCGGCGCGGGCCCAGCAGCCCGCGGGCGCGGAGCTCCTCGAGGAGCGGCGCAGCCGCCGCGCGCAGGGCGGAGAGCGCCTCCTCGGAGAGCGGTCCGCCGGCGAGGAGCAGCGAGGCGCCCTCGGCGAGCGGGAGCTCGAGGAGGAGGCGAGCTCCCGGCGCTGCTGCCGCGGCTGGCGCTGCCGAGGCCGACGCTGGCGCGGTCGAGGCGGGCGCCGTCGGCGCGATCACCGGCGCCGGCACGACCGACGCCTGCTCCACCGACGGGATCTCTCCCCAGAAGCGGCCCCGACGGCGAGTCGCCCTCGCTGGCTGCGGCTCGCTCCCGGCCGTCCGCGCCGGGTGTGCCGGGACCGCTGCGATCCGCTCGAGCTCAGCGTCGCTGCAGCCGACGAGCTGCTGCTGGACCTGCTGCAGCGTGCGGCCCTCGGCCTGCAGCCGCTTGATAGCGACGAGCTGCAGGAGGTGCCGCCGTCCGTAGAGGGCGGTGCGCCCGCGCAGCTCGGCCGGACGATCGAGGAGGCCGAGGGTGCTGTAGTAGCGGATGGTGCGAGGGTCCGGGATCGCCCGGATCTGGCCGTTCATCGGGCCCTCGTAGCCCACCGAGAGCGCCTGCTCCACCTGCTGGCCTAGCTCCTCGATGGTCCAGCGCTGGCTAGCTCGAACGGTCATGTTCTGTTTATGACAGTGTCATATGACAGTGTCAATGCGTAACTTCCAGCCGCACCGCGTCATCTGCGGCGCGCAGCGCACGTGTTCAAGGACCGGGACCCTCAATCATCCGCCCCGCGAGCGACCCGTTCTGACCTCGAACAGCTCCCGTCGGACACCGCTGCCCCTGCCGCCGGCGAAGTCACTTGACGTCACCTAGCTGCACGTCGTCCGTGCCCCCTTCCCGTGCCTGCGCCGCTTATCCATCAGGGGAGGTCTCGTCGGCGCCAGCCTTGCGACGTTCCTCTCGCTTCGCTCCAACCTGCGAGAGCTGGTGCTGGAGCTCGGGCAGCCGGGCGGGGGAGACGACGAGGAGAGCGCTCCGTCGTGCCTGAGGTTCGCGGTGGCGACGAGGTGGCCGTGTCTCGAGCGCCTGGTCCTGAGCTGCAGAACCTTGAAACTGGCCGACCTCGATCCGGTGCTGACAGGCGAAGCCATCCCGAATGTTCGCCAGCTGGGCCTGAGGGACTGTGAGTTCGCCGATGCCCTCTGCGGGGTGCTCCCTGGTTCCCGGGTCGCGAGCCAGCTGAGGACGCTCGATCTCTCGCGAGGGATGATGACTGACCGGGGAGCGCGGACCCTGGCGCGTCTGGCGGATTCGTTGCGAGCCCTTGAAGTGCTGGATGCGACGTCGAACTACCTGAGCCCGGACGGCGTGCAGATGCTGCAGCGACGATTCCGCCGAGTGGTCAGCGGAGAGCAGCTCCGGATGGTGCCGTGCATTCCAGGAAGCATACCAGTAGAAGAGTACCTTTCTGAGCGTGGGTACCTCTGCGAGCGCGGCGAAGATGACTGATGCTCATGGGACGTGTCATCTGCGGCACCAAGCGCGCGTTCCAGGAGGAGCGCGCGTCAGCGTCGAGGAGCCAGGAGCACCTTGAGCGCGCCGGGCTGGGCGGCGAGCGCGAACGCCTCCTCGACCTTCGACAGGGGCAGGCAGGCGTCGATCAGATCGGTCGGGTCGATGAGCCCGGCCTCGAGGAGCCGCAGAGCAGGCGGAAACGGCCCGCAGCGGGAGCCCACGATGGTGATCTCGTCGACGACGATCGGCGCGAGCGCGAGGCCGACCGCGCCGACGTAGGTGCTCTTGAGGACCAGCGTGCCCGCGGGCCGCACGGCCTGGAGCGCGAGCTCGAGCCCGGCCGGAGAGCCCGTCGCCTCCACCACGAGGTCGAAGCTGCGACGCGGGACCGCGGCCTCGTCGAGGAGCGGCACACCGTGAGCGGCGAGGAGCTCCCGCTGCCGCGCGTGGCGGGCCACCACCCCGAGCTCGCAGCCGTGCAGCCAGAGCGCCCGCGCGATGAGCTGCCCGAGGCGGCCGGCGCCGAGGAGGAGCACGCGGTCGCCGGGGCGCACCAGGACCTGCTCCAGCACCTCGAGCGCGGCGGCGAGCGGCTCGACGAAGACCGCCCGCTCGTCGGCCACCGAGGGCGGCACCCGGTGCAGGCTCGCGACCGGGAGCGCGACCTCCTCGGCGAAGGCGCCGCTCCGACCGCTGATGCCGAGGACGCTGCGCGAGGGGCAGTGCCGCGGCCGCCCTGCCCGGCAGGTGGCGCAGCTCCCGCAGGGCGCGTTGATCTCCGCCACCACGCGGGCGCCGACGAGGTCGCACCCGGGCGGTGCGGAGAGGACCTCGCCGACGAGCTCGTGCCCCGGCACGCCTTTGAAGCCGGCGTAGCCTCGCACCAGCTCGAGGTCGGTGGCGCAGACGCCCGCCAGCCGCACGCGCACCAGCGCCTCACCCTGCCCGGCGACCGGCGCCGGCACGTCCCTGAGCGACACCCTGCCCTGCTCGATCCAGGCCGCGCGCATCGTCTCCTCCCTGCCCACGGACACGGACACCCCTAGTTCAGCCAGATCAGGTAGCGGAGCTTGCGCTCGAGCGACTCGCTCCCGCGCTTGACCTCCGACTTCATCCGCTCGAGCCGCTGGATCAGCGGGCTCGGCCGCATGCTGCCCTGGTAGTAGTCGCCGAGGACCCCGCGCAGGAGCGCCTCGGGGCGCGCCGCCGCGCGGTCGCGGTGGACCTGCTCCGACGTCACCTCGCCGAGGCGCCGCAGGTCGAGGACCAGGTTCTTCGGTCGGCGCAGCATGCCGCCGACGTCGATGAAGCCCCGCGGCGGGGACGCCCAGCGGTGGTCCCCGAGCTGCGCGAGCTCGGCCACGCTGAGGCCCTCGTCGCCGTCCACGATCCGCCGCAGGTCGCCGAGCACCTGCTCCCAGACCTGGTAGAGCGCGTCGTCGACGGGGAGCGGCAGCGGGTGGCTGCGCTGGCGCGGGTTCGGCAGCCACTCGCGGTCGTCGTCGGTCTCCGCCAGGTAGCTCTGCCGCGCCTCGTCGGCGCGCGCCAGCCCCTCGAGGATCAGCTTGCGCGCCGCCGCGATGCGCTCCGGGGAGCGCAGCTTGATCACCACCTCGCGCTGCAGCGCGCTGCGGTCGCTGCCGCGGGCCGCGCCGAGGAGCGCGTTCACGTCGCCGAGGTCCCAGGCGATGAGGATGCTCAGCGCGGCGCGCTGGAAGGAGACGAACGCCCGCGCCCAGGCGAGGTCGCCCTGGTCGAAGCGAAAGGTCGGTCGCCGCCGCGGGTCACCGTCGGGGTAGGCGTGACCTTCGGCGTCCAGCTCGACCTCGAGGAAGCGCGCGTCGCGGTGGTCGACGTGACCGTTGCGGTTCCAGTCGACCTTCAGGCAGGCGACGCAGAGCTCGAGGCCGAAGTCGGGCGAGGCGGCCGCCACCGCCAGATCCTCGTCGATCTGGACCAG
>JAKLHH010001109.1 GCA_022710245.1 Myxococcota bacterium | reverse complement strand
ACCTACGCCACCGAGATGCTCAGCGCCGGCATGAGCCTGCTCGGCGTCATGCGCCTTCTCGGCCATCGCGACTACCGCATGACCCTGCGCTACACCGCTATCACCCCCGAGACCGTCGGCGACGAGTACCACAAGGCGCTCATCCAGCTCGCGACCAAGTATCGGCTGCCCCTACCACCGGCGCCCCAGCCCGCGCCCGCTCCGGACGTCATGCTCGAGCATCTCGCGCGCTGGCTACGCAGCCATGCGCCGTCGCGTCCTGCGCTCCGCGCCCTTCTCAAGCGCGTCGCACGTCTCAAGCGCGACGTACTGAATCTGACTACTCCGACGAGAAGCTAGCCCGCGGTCCGCGGGCCGTCTGGCCGGTTAATTCTCCTCTATAGTCCGCTACCACTGTGCGGTTGATTCGCCATGCTCGCCTCCTGCGGAGGCTCCGCGATGGAGGGCGAATTTCGCGCCGATGCGGGCGACCCACCTTTCGCCTTGGGGATCATCGTCGGCGGCGTCATCCAGACGATGTTCAACTCCGGCGAACTGTGGGGTTAGTCGTCCGCGTACATCAGATACACGGGCTCGCTCCAGCCTCCCTTGTCCGCCGTGCAGAGGTTGTCGAGGCTCCGGCCCAGCCAGTGGCGCCAGCTCGAGTCGGGTCGACCGGGCAGCGTGAGCGGTTCGCCGCTCGCCAGCGCCTCCGCCATCGCCACCAGGTCCGGCGAGCTCCCGAGGTGCCCGGCGGGGAACTCGAAGTCGTCGACCTCGAAGAGGACCCGGGCGCTCCGCGGCAGGCGCAGCTTCCTGGCGAGCGCGGCGCTCGAGGCGAAGAGCAGCGAGCGCGGCGCGGCCTCGCAGAGCGCGTAGAGCAGCACCCGGCTCGGCGAGAGCAGCGCCAGCTCCTTGCGCTGCGCGGCGGTCAGGCCCGCCACCTCGGGCACCTCGAGCTCGAGGCTGACCTCCTGGCCGAGGACCTTGACCGTGACGCGCTCGCCGCGGTGAAAGCGGGAGCGCAGCCAGTGGCTGCTCCCCTCGCGCTTGACGATCTCGAAGAGCTGATCGTGCCTCACCAGGTAGCTCGAGGTGAGCATCACGCCGCTGATCCGCTCGACGGAGGTGCCCGGCCCGTAGGCGTAGATGGCGCGAAAGACCGAGTGGCGGTGCTCCTCGATCTCCTGCAGGACCAGGAGCGGTCCCTTCGACGAGACGAAGCCAGTGGCGCGCACCAGGGCCGCGTCGTTCTCGAGGTGGGGGTGCGTGCCCTGCTCCAGCCACTCTGGCCTCGACGCGGGCGCCGGCCTCTTCGCGCGCGGCGGCTCCAGCGGCGGCGGCGGGGTGCCCGCCACGGGCTGCCACTCGGCGGCGTCCTCGTCCGACCAGAGCGGCAGCAGCGCGTCCAGCCAGCAGCGCCAGTCGCCGTTCCTCTTGCCCCGCAGCTCGCCGGGTGGGCGCCGCTCCTCGAGCGCGGTCACCATCTCGACGAGGTCGGGCGAGGAGCTGGCGGGCTCGCCGCCGGCGGGGTGCTGCCAGTCGTCGATCTGGAAGAGGACCTCGGCCACCCGGAGGCCGAGGAACCGCGCCAGCTCGCCGGCCGGGGGCGAAGAGCGTCTCGCGGCCGAGCCGGTCGCAGAGCTGGAAGAGCAGCGCGTGCTCGGGGCGCGCCCGCGACAGCAGCCCGGGGCTGGCGAGCGTCCGCTTGCGCAGCGCGGGCACCCGCAGCGGGACCGTGACGGGCTCGCCGGACACCTTGACGGTCGCCGTCCGTGGGACCTTCAGCTGCGGCCAGTGGACCTGCGGTCCCTCGCCCGGCTTGCCCTTCGCCCACCAGAGCACGCGGCCCGTGAGCCGCGACCGCTGCGTGTGTTCGTCGAGGTGCAGGACGAGCTCGTCGGGAGGGACCAGGCAATGCTGGACGCCCTTGTGGCCCGAGGCCCGCAGCGCCGGACCGAACGCATGGACGGTGCGCGAGATCTCGTCATTGACCACCGAGCAGGTGATCGCCTCGAAGGCGAGCACCCAGCCGCGCGGCCGCAGGAACCCGGTGGCGCGCATGGCGCCGCAGGGGTAGTCCATATTGTCCCAGCCAGGGAGCTCGCAGCCCCTGGCGAACTCGTCCAGCCGCGGCAGCCAGCTCTCTCTGGCCCTTCGCATGCGTCGCCTCATGTCTCATGGTCGGTAGATCTGCGGCGCGATCTCTGCCGGCGCGCGCTCGCTGAGGAGCTTCTTCAGGTGAGGCAGCCTCGCGAGCTTGCGGCACCACTCCTCCGACGGCCGTCGGTCGACGAAGTGGAGGTACACCAGCGACCGCAGGCCAGCGCTGCCGAGGATGGCGCTCGCCCACTCATCCACCGCCCTGGCCCGCGCCTCCTCGGAGACGGGTGCGAGGCCGAGGAACTCGCGCGTGTAGTCCGGGATCGGGGCGAGGCCGAGGTACTCGAGCGTGTCGACGCTGGCGCCCAGCGCGAGCAGCCCGGCGGCGGTGACGTCGTTGTAATCGACGTCGAGCCAGCGAAGGCCCTTCATCGCTGGCGCCAGGGTCACCAGGGTCTCATCGTCGACGTCGTTCTCGGAGAAGCTGAGCCCCCAGAGCTGGCCGAGAGGCAGCCTGGCGAGCGCGGCTTCGTTCTCTCGCCGGCGGGGGCGCATGGAGATCACGTGCACGATGAGCCGCGGGCCGAGCCTGCGGAGGTGCTCGAAGCCGTCGACGAGCTTGCCTGGCTGGCAGAAGACGTGAGACACGAAGCCGGGCGGGTTCCTCGAGTCCCACCAGGTGAGCACGAACGGGCGCGCCTCGCCGAGCCACTTGCCCCGGTCCCTCTTGAGCAGCCGCTGCGCCGCCCGCTCCTGCTCGGGTGTGGGGCTCTCGAGGCAGCGGAGCTGGATGTACTCGCCGCGAGTGCTGCCCTGCTCGGTGAGCCAGTCCGCGTAGACGCGCAGCGCGTCCCGGTCCTCGGGATCGTTCCAGACGGCCAGGCGCAGCGCCTCGCCCGTCGCAGCTGCGCCTGGCGTCGACGGGCTCGTCGACGTGCGGGGCTCGGGTGGTCGCCGCGGAGCCCGCTTCTTCGCGCTGCCGTCCGCTCTGACCGGCTGCCGCGTCGAACGCTGTCTGGTCTTCGTCATGGTCTCTCCCCGACCCAACGCATCTCAGAGTAGGAGGTCCAGGCCAGTTCTTCCAGGTCGGTCTTCTTCAGGCCCGGTGAAGGCGCTGGGCAACGCCTCCCCGAGCGGCGGAGAGGACTTCCTGCGCGACCGAGCCTCGAGGAGCGCCGGAAGTCCCGGCCGGC